>CAIPVK010000301.1 GCA_903868455.1 uncultured Opitutia bacterium | reverse complement strand
CTCAGCGGCCGCAGCGTCGCCGAGCCGTCGGCCTCGCGGACGAGGATATAGAGCGTGCAGCGCTGGGCGGCCGCGAGGGCCAGCATCGCGGGCCAGTGGACCTGGGGGACGCCGGCCACGATGAGGAGGGGGTCGGCGCCCGGCTCGGCGCCGTCGCTCTCCTCGATGGCCGTGCCCTTGTGCTGCACGCCGTGGTTGTGCTCGAGCCAGCGTCCGAGCTGTCGGGCGAGGGCGCGCAGGTCGGAGGCCCTGGGGTCGACCTTCTGCCGGTCGACGAGGGCCCAGAGCGGGATCGCGAAGCTGTGCTCCATCCTCAGGCCTGCGCCACGAGCTCGGCCGTGGCCGGGACGTCGGCGATGATCTGGTCCGGGTCGGGCCCGACGCCGACGTAGCGGATGTTGGGGACCTGCGTGGGCGAGCCGCCGCGGGCGGCCAGGCGGACGATCTCGCGCGCCATGAAGGCGACGTAGCGCCGGGCCTCGCGGGGGAGCTCGGCGAAGCGGCGGACGCCCGAGATGTCCTCCGACCAGCCGGGCAGGGTGGCGTAGACGGGCCGCAGGGTGCGGCGCAGGGCGTCGTCGCGCGGGACGCCGTCGTGGACCTTGCCCGAGGCGTCGGCGTAGCCGGTGCAGAGCAGGAGGTCGCCGCCCTTCCAGTCGCCGTGGGGCGAGAGGGCGTCGAGCTTGTTGATGACGAGGTCGTCGTAGCCGCCGTAGCGCAGGGCGTCGGCCTTCTCCACCAGGTCGCACCAGCCGACCATGCGCTGGCGGCCCGTGCTGGTGCCGAACTCGAGGCGGCTCAGGCGGCGGCAGAGCGGGTGCTCGTCCGGCATCTGGGTCAGGAAGGTGTGCGTGCCGACCTTCGTGTCGTAGGCCTTGCAGCAGCCGATGACGTGCACCGGCTGGGCGGGGATGCCGGCCGAGACGAAGATCTCCGGCGTGAAGGTGTGCGAGGCGGTGACGTTGGGCGCGAAGCCCAGGCGCTTGTCCAGCCAGAAGGCCTGCCCGAACTCGCCGAGCACGCTGCGCTCCGCGGCGAGGTCGCCGAGCACGCGCTCGCGGACGTCGCCGATGCAGGCGGCGAGGCGGCGGCCGGCCTCCCAGTAGGCCTCGGTCACCGCGGCGCGGTCGAAGGTCCAGGGCTCCTTCCCGCGGAAGCGGGTGAAGTCGAACTCGGCGGCGGGGAAGGCCCCCGACTCGATGGCGCCGGCGTTGGCGCGCTGCTCGGCCTGGGTGAGGCGGTCGAAGAAGCCGTGCCAGACGTCGGCGGGCACCTGGCAGACGTGGCGGGCGGTGCGCTCCGCGCGGTCGAGCCGGGCGGCGAGCCGCTGGGCGAAGGCCTCGCGCGAGGCGAGGAACTCCCAGAACTGCATCTGGAGCTGGGCGGTCTCGTCGACGTAGGCCGGGGAGATGCCGCGGCCGGTGGAGCCGCGGGGCTCCTCGCCGAGGATGCGCACGCGGTAGTCCTCCCAGGCGAGGTCGAGGATGCGGTGCGAGACGTCGCTCAGCATGCAGCGCTCGTCGATGAGGAGCCGGGCGAGGACGGGGATGCCGGCGCGCTCGAGCGGGACGGCCTCCCAGAGGGCCTTGCGGGGGTCGGCCACGACGCCCGAGCCGAGCGCGAGGCAGGGCACGTCGCGCTCCGCGACGCCGCCGGGGAGGAGGTTGAGCTTCAGGCCCGCCACGGTGTGGCCCGAGTTGGCGCCCCCGTTGACCTTGAGGACGGTGCCGACGGCGTCGCGGCGGCCCGAGAGGGCCTGCAGCTCGCGGACGACCTCGGGGATGAGGCGTCCCTTGCCCTCGTCGCCCATGCTCACGCCGACGTCGGCGATGAGGCGGCTGCGGAACGGTGTCAGCGCCATCTCAGGAGGCCTGCTTGTCGTAGAACGCGTTGATCTTGGCGGCGACGTCGCGGTAGGAGGCGTCGGCCGT
>CAIPVK010000300.1 GCA_903868455.1 uncultured Opitutia bacterium | reverse complement strand
TCAACCCGATCGCCGCGCAGAGGTCCGGGCGCTTGGCGGCCCATTCCACGAACTCGTCGACCCCGAAGTCGGCCTTCACCTGGTCGCCGTGGCGGAAGGTGGGGCACTTGGACTGGCCGCTGCAGGCGACGAGCTGGCGCATCTCGTGCATCGAGGCGATGACGTCGCGCACGTCGAGGGCCACGCCCTTGGCCTTGAAGTAGTCGAGGGCCTGGGTGCACCAAGGGCAGCCGGGCTTGATGTAGAGGATGGGGAGGGGCATGGGGTGGGGGGGTATAGGGGGCTAGGGGAATCGGGGACTAGGGGGTGTGGAGAGATTAAAGGATGAAGGGATTGAAGGGATGAAGGGGTGAGAGGCAACAGAAGGACTAAAAGGACCAAGAAGGGGTAAAGGGTACTAAAGGGTAGGCGATGGGCACATGCGCCGCCAATCCATGTACGGCTTGTCGGCCACGTTGCCACCGCACGGTTCACCGGAATTTGGCGGACGTGAGGCGTTTGCGTCAGGGAATGCGGCCTAGATGGGGGAGATTGTGCCCAGATTGGCCAAGTGGAAGTTGGTGCGATGCTGTTCTACTTCGCCGACGAATCAGGTGATCCTGGGTTCAGGCCTGGGGCATCGAGGGTCTTTTGTGTCTGTCTGGTGAGAATCGAGGGTCATGAGGCCCGAAAACTTGGCGTAGCCCTTTCGCGTCTAAGGGAGTCGGCGGGTTTGGCGCAGGGATTCGAGTTCAAGTGGGCGAAGACGAGGGTGTGGATCAGGCGGCAAGCCTTGGTCTGCGCCCTCGGTTACAAGCTGGAGTTCCGGGCGCGGGTGTGGAGGAAGCGCGCGAAACTGGATCTAATCGATCAGTCATCGGCGGAAGCCGCCCTGCTCGCGACTTGCCTGGCGGATTTCGGGCCGCTTCCCACCGCCTCGACCTTAGTGTTCGACGGGCAGCGAGACAGGGTGAGGGCGGCCAGACTCAGGCAAGCCCTCGCCCCTTTTCGGGCCTTGGACGGAAGTCAGGCTATCGGGGAGGTCCGGCTGCAGGATTCACGTCAGTCCGACATGCTTCAGGTCGTTGATTTGCTGGTCGGAGGCATCGCTGCCTTGTCCGTTGACCCAGGGCATCCCGACGTGCCGAGCGAACTATCCCGTCTTGCCGATTACTGGCGGGATTGGCCCTGAAAAGTGGCGAGACTCCGCCTATTCGTTTCCGAAGGGACGCCCTAAGGGGCATCTTTCGGACGGAGTCCCATTGGAGCTTTGATCCTGCGCATGGTGGCCGGGCGGACAAGCGGAAAGAAACTGGGAAGGCCTGCTAGCGAGGGGACTAGGGGAGTGGGGGACTAAGGTATGAGGAGATTGAAGGGATGAAGGGATTAAAGAGATGAAGATGCGGGGAGGCAAAAGAAGGACTAGAATGAACGAAGAGGGCGAAGGGGGACCAAAGGGCGGGCGGCAGACGCTGGCGCCGCTCACCCATCCCTTAATCCTCCAATGCCCTAGCCCCCTGTTCTTCCGGTCCCCTATTCCCCTGAATTCCCGTACACCTTCCTCCCAGTCTCCGTGACGAGCAGGAGGGCCAGGAGCAGCAGCACGCCGGCGCAGGCGGTCTCCGCCAGGGCGAGGGGCGCGAGGGCGGGGCCGGTGAGACGGGCATGGAGCAGGAGCACGAGCGAGCCGGTCGAGGCGAGGAGCATGAGGACGGCCGGGACGAAGGCCGGCCACCAGCGGCGGCCCTCGGAGCGCAGCCAGAGCGTGGCGGCGAGCAGGGCGAGGGCGGCGAGGAGCTGGTTGGACATCCCGAAGATCGTCCAGAACGTCCGCCAGAGCGGCACGACCTTGCCGTCGACCTCGGGCTTGGGCAGCAGCGCGAGCGCGATCGGGATCGCGAGGGTCAGCGCGGTCGCCGCCCAGGCGCCGGCCTTGCCCGTCCATCCCAGCAGCTCGCACAGCGTGTAGCGCGCGAGACGCGTGCAGGCGTCGAGCGTGTCGAAGACGAAGGTGGCGAAGCCCAGCAGGGCGATGGGCAGGGCGACGGACGCCGGGATGAGGCCGAAGGTGGCGACCTCGGCGAGGCGCGCCAAGCCCTCGGCGTAGGTGCGGTCGGGCGAACCTGCGACCGAGCCCACCACGCAGAAGACGGCGAGCGAGAGGCAGGCGAAGAAGGACTCGAGGAGCATCCCGCCGTAGGCCACGGGGACGGCGTCCGACTCGCGGTCGAGCTGGCGGGAGGTCGTCCCGCTCGCCACCACCGAGTGGAAACCCGAG
>CAIPVK010000299.1 GCA_903868455.1 uncultured Opitutia bacterium | reverse complement strand
GAGTGGGACTTCTCCCTCGGCTACGCCGGCGAGCAGCTGACCGTCGACACCGGCGCGATCGGCGCGAGCAATCACAAGATCAGCAGCGACCAGGTCAACCTGACCGCCGCCAAGGACCTGTCCAAGAACCTGCGCCTCACCCTGGCCGCCGGCGTCGACGACGGTAAGGTCGGCTCGTCCAACCTGAGCGTCGATACCGACGCGCAGGCCTTCGGCCTCGGTCTCGGCTTCACGCCCGACTCCAATGGCTGGACCGCCGACCTCGGCCTCGCGCTGACCCGCACCGACTGGACCTCCACTCGCGGCACCTCGGTCGGCCAGTCCGACAACCAGGACGGCCTCGGCGTCGCCCTCCGCGTGTCCCTCGCTCCCACCAAGAGCGGCGAGCTGAGCTACGCTCCCTATATCGGCCTTTCGTATGCCGACCAGGAGCAGGATGCGGTTTCCGAGGCCGGCACCACCGCCGCCCCCGCCGTGGGCTTCCGCGGCTTCGACGGCGAGTCGCTTGTCTCCGAGCTCGGCCTCAAGGCCGAGTATGCCCTGAAGCCCGGCACCACCCTCACCGGCGTGCTGGCCTGGGAGCATGACTTCGAGGCCGACGACACCACCCTCGACGCGGAGTTCACCGAGGATGGCGTGACCGACACCCGCTTTGCCGTGACGTCCAAGGGCTTCGGCCAGGACATCTTCCGCGTCGGCGTGGGGGTCCGCGTCGAGCTCGGCGCCAAGTCCGCCTTCTCGCTTGGCTACGACGCCCTCCTGTCCTCGGACGCCAAGTCCGGCCAGGGCATCAAGGCCGACGTCTCCTTCCGCTTCTGATACCCGGAAAACGGAACTGACCACCGAGGGGCCGCCTGAGAGGGCGGCCCCTCTTGTTTGCCGTTGAGGGCAGCCGCCCCCCCCGCCACCTTGGCGGCGTGACGCCCTACATTGTCTCCCGCAAGGCCGAGCTGCTCCGCGAGTATCGCGACGGGCTTCTCGGCGACATCCTCCCCTTCTGGCTGCGCCACGGCCTGGACCGTGAGCACGGCGGCATGCTCACCTCGCTCGGTCGCCGCGGCGACCTGATCGACTCCGACAAGTCGGTGTGGTTCCAGGGTCGCTCGGCCTGGACCTTCGGCGTCCTTCACAACACCGTCGAGCGCCGTCCGGAGTGGCTCGAGGCGAACCTGTCCTGCGTCCGCTTCCTGCGCGACAAGTGCGGCTCCCCCTCGGGCAAGCTCCACTTCACCGTCACCCGCGAGGGCAACCCCCTCCGCATGCGCCGCTACGTCTTCTCGGAGTGCTTCGCCGCCATCGGTTACGCCGAGGCCTTCCGCGCCACCGGCGAGGCCGAGTGGAAGGACCGATCCCTCGCGGCCTACGACACCTTCCTCAAGTTCAACCGGGAGGCCGGACACATCCCCGCCAAGAGCCTCCGCCCCGCCCGCGGTCTCTCCCCCCTGATGATGACGCTCGTCACCGCGCAGGACATGCGCGCCTGCCTGGGCGACCTCACGGTGCGCGGACGCACGCTGTCACAGTGGGCCGACACCGCCATCTCGGAGATCCTCACCTTCTTCGTGAAGCCCGACCTGAAGGCCGTCATGGAGATGGTCGGCCCGCAGGGCGAGGTCTACGGCGAGCATTTCGACGGTCGCCTGCTCAACCCCGGCCACGCCATCGAGGCAGCCTGGTTCATCCTCCGCGAGGCCCGCCGCACTGGCAACAAGGACCACGCCAAGGCATCCCTCGACATGCTCGACTGGATGTGGGCGCGCGGGTGGGACAAGGAGCACGGCGGCCTGCTCTACTTCACCGACCTCCACGGCAAGCCTATCCAGGAGTACTGGCACTTCATGAAGTTCTGGTGGCCGCACAACGAGGCCATCATCGCGACCCTCCTGGCCCACCTGCACACCGGCGACGCCAAGTATGCCGAGATGCACCGGCAGGTGCACGATTGGTCCTACGCCCACTTCCCCGACCGCGAGCACGGCGAGTGGTACGGCTACCTCGACCGCGCGGGCAAGCCGACCTCCGAGCTCAAGGGCAACATGTGGAAGGGTCCCTTCCACATGCCCCGGCAGAAGTACGTCTGCTGGCAGTTGCTCGAGGGGAAGTATGAGTGAGGCGCGAGGCGCGCCTCGCTGGGACTTCAAAGGACAGAAGGGTGTCTCCGTTCCCCGGACACGGGGCGCCAGGGCGTCCGATTCGCGCTTCAGGTTGCCACGTGCATCTGTGGGACAAGGTTCACGGAAGCACGGGGAGTCTCAGGAGTCAGACACTGGTTCTTCCTGTCCTCTGAAGTCTGTCCTTTGAAGTCTTACTTGACCTCCAGCTCGAACGTCGATGCGGGCAGGCCCTCGCCGTTGACCAGGTTGCCCTGCGACCACGGCACCCAGCCGTAGCGGACGGCCTTGGGCGCGGCCAACGGGCTCGTGACGACAAGGGTCTCCCCCTGCGTCGACACCGCGCTTGCCGGGACGAAGACGCCGTTGGCGCCCGCGACCTCGACCTCACGCACCGCTGCACTGTCGGAGGTCCTCAGGCCTGCCGCGAAATTGAACTTGATGGTGATCTTGGCGCCCTGGGCGGTGGCGGTGGTCGCCAAGGGGCCGCTCGGCACCACCTGCTTCTGGCCGTAGACGTGGTGCAGGGCCCATCGGGCGAGCCGCTCGCCGACGGTCCTCTTGTCCCGGGGATGGACGTCGTTCTGCGCGCCGACGTCGGACGAGACCGCCATGCCCGAGTTCGGGATCTCCGCGAGCAGCCGGCGCTGGTTGTCGCGGAAAAGCGGCCACTGCTGGGACTTGTAGCCCTTGGTGTCGATGGAGGAAAGCTGCACCCAGAGGAATGGCATCTCCGGTAGTCCCCATTGTTTGCGCCAATCCGCCACCATCAGCCGCATCATCGCCGGGTACTCCTTGGCAGGTGCCTCTGCCAGTGAATTGCTTTCCCCCTGATACCAGAGCACGCCCTTGACCGGCATCCAGGTGGCCCGGCCCGGTCCCGCCGCCCAGGCAAAGCCGGGCTTGTAGAAATGGTCGATACCCATCGCGTCCCGGGGTTGTTGCGCCTTGCCGAAATGCTCCCGCGCCCGCTGGCGGACCCAGGAGTCGATGGCGGGATTCCTCTCCCAGTCCCCCTTGAGCTTCGCCGCCAAGGCAGGTTCGGCGGCGAGCGCCTCGGTCCGGATGAAAGTCTCGATGGGCGCGCCGCCGATCGCCCAGCCCACCATGCCTTGGGGTACCTTGGTGGCGGACTGGACCTTCTGGGCGAACCACCAGCCGACCGCGCTGAAGGGCGGCGACACCTTGGGGCCGTCGACGCCCCATTGCCCCTTGAAGAACTTGCCCGGGACCATGTCGGCCAGCTGCGCCGGCGTCAGCGCCTTCTTGGCGTATTGTCCCGGGAACGCGTGGGTCAGCAGGCGGACCTGGCGATTGGGACTGGCGAGCATCCTCGCCGCCTCGGGCGCATTGGCATCCTTCGACAGCGGCCACTCCATGTTGGACTGCCCGGCGCAGATCCACACATCGCCGATGACGATGTTGGACGCCCGCGCCTCGCCGGAGGATGCGGTGGCCACCAGGTCGAGCGACGCCGCCGAGGCCGGCCGCGCCCGCAGGCGGACCTCCCATTTGCCATCCGCGCCCGCGGCGGCGCTTCCCTGGTCGTTGGCGAGGCGGACGCGAACGCTCTCCCCGGGCTTGGCCGTTCCGCGCAGCACGATCGGCTGGTCGCGCTGCAGGACCATGTCGCTCCCGATCATCGGGTC
>CAIPVK010000298.1 GCA_903868455.1 uncultured Opitutia bacterium | reverse complement strand
CCTCACATCCCCGCCTTCAGCCGCTCGAAGGCCGCCAGCGCGCGGTCGCGACCCTCGGCGAGGCCGACGAGCGGGCGCGGGTACGTGTCGTCGAGCCTCACGCCCGCGGCCTCGAGCACGCCGACCGGCGCCTCCCAGGGCTTGTGGATCCACTCCGCGGGCACCTTGGCCAGCTCGGGCACGAAGCGCCGGACGTAGTCGCCCTTGGGGTCGAACTTCTCGCCCTGCAGCACCGGGTTGAAGACGCGGAAGTAGGGCGCGGCGTCGGCGCCGCAGCCGCCCGCCCATTGCCAGCCGAGGGTGTTCGAGGCGAGGTCGGCGTCGACCAGCGTGTCCCAGAACCAGGCCGCGCCGTCCTGCCACGGCTGGAGGAAATGCTTCACCAGCACCGAGGCCGCGATCATGCGGACGCGGTTGTGCATCCAGCCGGTCTCCCAGAGCTGGCGCATGCCGGCGTCGACGATCGGGTAGCCGGTCCGGCCCTTCCGCCAGGCGCGGAGCAGGGCCTTGTCCTTGCTCCAGGGGAAGGCCTTGAACTCGGCCCGCAGGGGCTCGTCGGTCGTCGCCGGGAAATGCTGGAGCAGGTGGTGGCCGAACTCGCGCCAGCCCACCTCGGCCACGAACTTCATCGGGCCCTTGCGCGCGGAGAGGCCGGCGGCGTCGACCGCCGCCACGATCTCACGCGGGCTGATCTGGCCGAAGTGCAGGTAGGGTGAGAGACGCGAGGTGCCGTCGGTGTCCGGCAGGTCGCGCGCGTCGCCATAGTCGTTCACCGCGGCCGCGAGGAAGCCGCGGAGCCGCGTCTCGGCGCCCCTGCGCGTGGGGTCCCAGGCCTTGCCCATCGCGCCGTCCCAGCGGATCTCCGGCAGCAGCCGCAGCTCCTCGACGGTCGCCGAGCGCGGGGCCTTGTCCGGCGCGGGGAGGGCGCGCGGCGCGGGCAGGGGCTTGCCGAAGTCGACGTGCGACAGGCAGTGCTTCCAGAAGGGCGTGAAGACCTGGAAGGGCTTTCCGGAGAGGTTGCGGACCTGGGTCGGGTCGTGGAGCAGGCCGCCGTTGAAGGACTCGGCCGCGAGCCCGGCCGCGCGGAGGGCCTGCTTGACCGAGGCGTCGCGCGCCTGCACGCGCGGCTCATAACGGCGGTTCCAGAAGACGGCGCCGGCGCCGGTCTCCTTGGCGAGGGCGAGCAGCTCGCGCTCCGCGGGGCCGCGGCGGATGACGAGCGGGCTGCCGGCCTTGGCGAGCTGGGCCCCGAGGTCGCTGAGCGCGTGGTGCAGCCACCAATCCGAGGCGCCCCCGGGGCGCCAATCGCCCTCGGCCTCGGGGTCGTGGATGTAGGCCGGGATGACGGGCCCGCCGTGGTCGAGCGCGGCGCGCAGCGCGGGGTTGTCCGCGAGGCGGAGATCCAACCGGAACCAGGCGATCGCCGGGGAGGGCATGGGGCAGGGGGAGGGGCTTGCCCCCGCTTGTCAAAACCCCGCCGCGGTTGGTCAGGCGGGCGGCGTCATCCAGCCGTTCACGACCCCGAGGATGGCGCCGACCAGGTAATAGACGGTGATCCAGGCCACACCCCAGGCCATGACCTCGATTCGCGCCCAGAACCTGCGGTTCATCTCGAGGGCGCGGTGCAGGGCGGCCGGATTCGAGCCATCCAGCTCATCCAGTAGCAGGCCGAAGCGGAGCAGGGGGACGAACGCCACGAGGCCCCAGAGAGCCGCGAGTTCGACCTGGACGGCCAGGCCGATCAGGAGCCCGCGCATGTAGGGCGTCCACTCGCCCGTCACCTCCGGGTTGAGGAAGGCCAGTGTCGACAGGGCCGCGAACAGCGCCCAGCAGGTCAGGAGCAGGAGGCCGACGCCGCCCATCAGGAGCACCCAAGGGCGGGTCGCCCTCAGCTCGGCATGGATCTCGGAGCGGGACATGGTCAGCGGGTGGCGATCCACAGGACCGCGAGGAAGAGGAACCAGAGGACGATGATCAGGTGGCAGATGCCGGCCGCGCGCCAGTAGAGGCGCTGGGCGCGGAGCGCGGACAGGGCGGCGGCGTCCGACGGCTCGGTCGCGAAGGCCGACAGCGCCTTGGCCGCGCCGCGCAGGGCCGCGACCGGCCACAGGTGAAGCAGGACCGGCGCGCCGAGGACGGACCAGGTCAGGACGCGCTCGACCGTCACCATGGCCTCCCCGATCGCCCTGCTGTCCAGGAGCATCACGGTGAAGATGCCCAGCATCAGCATCCAGAAGACCATGCCGACGATCGACAGGAGCGACATCCGGCGCAGCGGGCCGCGGGTGTCGGCGAGCGCCGCCAAGGCGGGGTCCGGGGGTATGGCGGGGTGGTCCACGCTTTCACCCTACGTCGTCGAGCCTCGGTCGCAAGGGCGAAGTCCCCGTCGGCTTGCGGTTCGGCAAAAAGGGGCTCAGGCCCGAACCGGAAGTTGCATCTGGTTCGGGCCTGAGTGTCACCGCCACGCACGCGATTCCGTGCCAGGTGGTTCGATTCACATGATGGTGAGTCTGACCGCGTCGTCAATCCGTTATCACCGGCTCACCACTCGAAGCGGTCGCTCTTCCTGAGGTCCTTCGTGAACTGCACGAGGAGACGCACCAGCTGCTCGACGACCTTCAGGTCGACGATCTCGCCGGGCGTGTGCATGTAGCGGAGGGGAATCGAGACGAGGCCGCAGGCCACGCCGGCGCCGGCCATCTGGATGGCGCGCGCGTCGGTGCCGGTGGGGCGGGGCTCGGCCTGGATCTGGTAGGGGATGCCGAGCTTGTCGGCCGCCGCCACGAGGCGGTCGAAGACGAGCGGGTTGATGTTGGGGCCGCGGCCGATCACAGGGCCGCCCGAGAGGGCGAAGCGCCCGAACTTGCGGTTGTCGGCGTCCGGGTGGTCGGTGGCGTGGGTGACGTCGACCGTGATGGAGACGTCGGGGTTGACGCCCTGGGCGGCGACCTGCGCGCCGCGCGTGCCGATCTCCTCCTGGGTGGTGGCGACGGAGACGACGCGGGCGGCGACGGACGGGTCCTTGGCGAGACGGAGGAAGGCCTCCATGACGGCGTAGGCGCCGGCCTTGTCGTCGAACGCGCGCGCCACGCCGAGGCTGCCGCGCAGGATCTCGGGGCCGTCGGCGTAGACGGCCGGGTCGCCGATGCGGACGACCGCCAGCGCCTCGGCGCGGCTCGTGACGCCGATGTCGATCCACATGTCATGGCGCTCGGGGACCTTGCGGCGGTCCTCGGGGGTCATCAGGTGGACGGCGCGCTTGCCGGTGATGCCGAGCACGGGGCCCTTGCGGGTGAGGATGTGGATGCGACGGCCGGAGGGAATCACCTGGTCGTGGCCGCCGAGGAAGTCGAAGTACAGGTAGCCGCGCTCGTCGACGTGCGAGATGATCAGGCCGATCTCGTCGATGTGGCCGGCGAAGAGGACGGTCGGGCCGCCCTTGCCCGCGGTCTCGGCGATGCGGTTGCCAATGCGGTCCTTGCGGTAGACCTTGGCGACGCCGGCGACGTGACGGTCGACGACTTCCTGCGCCGCGAATTCGTGGCCGGTGGGGGACTTCGCCTCGAGGAGCTCGCGGAGGAAGGCGGGATACTCGGTCTTGGCGGGCTTGGCGGGGGAGGTCTTGGGGGCGGGTTTCTTGGCCATGGGTGTCGGTGCCGTCTTGCTAGACGAATCTTACCGCGGGGAGGAGATTAAAAAGCCCTTTGCCATCCGTCATCCTCGTTTCCGGGTAGGGTCGCGGCTACGTCCGTGACCTAGGGCATGGACGACGCCATGCCCCTACCCATTCCAGCGGTGGCAGCGGTAGCAGCGGTGGCAGCAATTCAAACAGCGGGTCAGCTGGACGGCGGGTCCGCGGGGTCAGCGGGCGAGAACTCGCTGCGCTCGTTTCCTCCGCCTCCTCCTTAGCCTCGTAATCCTAGTCCCGGGTAGGGACGCCTCTCCGAGGCGTCCGCGGCCGGCTCGGAGAGCCAGCCCTACCCACACACGGTCGCCTCGGCGAGGCGCCCCTACCTGAGACAGAGTTCAGATGGGAGATTTAAAGGGAGTGAAGAGCATCTCCTAGTCCCCAATTCATCAATTCACCTAGCCCCCGGTTAGCGCAACTCTCGCAGGGCCGGAGGCCCTCCGCTGAGCAGCTGCTACCGCTGCTACCGCTGGTCCGCTATCCCCCTATCCCCTTATTCCCCTATCCCCCTCGCCCCCCATCCCCTCACTTCGCCGACACGCCCCTCAGCCACGTCACCCAGACCGCGGGCAGGCCGCGCATCTGGGCGCCGCGGATGACCTTGTCGAGGTAGCCGCGGGCGGGAAGGTGGGGGCCGGAGGGGTTGATCACGCGGTAGGCCTGCACCTCGATGGGGCAATCCTCCACGCCGCCCTCCCAGGCCGTCAACTTGACCCGGCGATAGGCCGAGCCCTCGGCCTCGTCGAGCCGCATCCAATCGCCGACCGTCATCTCGTAGACGTAGCCCCAGACGCCGCGCCCGTGGTCGTCGGCCACGATGTCCGCCGAGCCGCCGCCGACCGTGGGGTTGGGGTGCGTGAAGGCGAGGGTGTGGCCGGGCAGGAAGGCCTTGCCGCGCGCCTGGGCGCCCGGGCAGCGGCGCTCCATCTGGCTCGCGTCCAGGTCGGCGCCGTAGGCGAAGTAATACCGGCTCATCGGCACCCATTCTCGCCCGCGGGGCGGGGGCGGCAAGCGGGAAGGG
>CAIPVK010000297.1 GCA_903868455.1 uncultured Opitutia bacterium | reverse complement strand
TCTCCGACGGCGGCGGCGCGAGCGCGACGCTCGCGCTGACCAAGTCCGGCTCCGGCACCCAGACCCTCGCCTCCGCCAACACCTACTCCGGAGGGACGACCATCACCGCGGGAACCCTGGTCATCGGCGATGTGGCGTCCCTCGGCACGGGCTCCGTCCTGCTCTCCGGCGGCTATCTCGACCTGGCCGGCCTGAATCCCGCCAATGCGATCAGCCTCGCGGGCGGCGACCTGCTCAACGCGGGCAACTGGGCCCCCGCCTCCGTGTCCATCGCCGGTAGCGTCTCTTCCGCCACGCTCAACAGCCTGGCGGCGTCCGAGATCACCCTCGGTACCGGCGCGTCGGTCGACCTCTCCGGCGTGACCAAGAACCTCGTCATCACCGGCTCGGTCGCCTCGGTCTCGGGCCTCGGCACCTTCGGCGGGTCGTTCGAGGTCCGCGGCGGCGCCTCGCTCGACCTCGGCTCCGGTTCCGCCTTCGGCGGCGACATCACCTTCAAGGGTGGCTCGGTTTCCGGCAACTTCTCCGGGAACCTGAATGTCTCGGGTAGCGCCGTCTCCCTGGCCGGTGTCTCCACCAGCGGCGGCAAGGTCGTCGTCGGCACCGGCGCCTCCGCCAATGTCGCCTCCTACTCCGGCACCGTGCGTCTCACCGGCACCGGCGCGGTCTCCGCGGGTCTCTCGTCCTTCGCGGGCTCGCTCGAGCTCGCCGACGGGGCGGAGCTGAACCTCACCTCGGCCGACGCCCCTGACGCCGACCTCACGGTCGCCGATGGCGGCACGCTGCGCGGTTCGGGCACGCTGGCGAACGTCACCCTCTCCGCGGGCGGCACGCTGGCCCCTGGCAACTCGCCCGGCGTCCAGAACTACGACACGCTCACCCTGACGGGCGGCTCGCTCGACTTCGAGATCCTGAACTCCGGCGGGGGCATCTACCCCCCGACCGCCGGCTCGGACTACGACACGATCGCCGTCGTCGGCCTGCTCGACATCTCGGGCCTCTCGGTGGGCAACCAGGTCACGCTCAGCGTGGTCTCCCTGCTCGACGCCACCACCCAGGGCGACCTCCAGGACTTCGACCCCGCCGGGACCTACGCCTTCGACCTCATCACCTACGGCTCGATCAGCAGCCACGAGGGCTCCATCTCCCAGTTCTTCGACCTGGACGTCTCCGGGCTCAGCTACCTCGGCTTCGCGCTCGATCCCGCGTTCCTCAGCCTCAACGACTCGGGGTATTCCATCCAGCTGCAGTACGCGCCCATCCCCGAGCCTTCGACCTACGGCCTGATGCTCGGCGGCCTCGCCCTCGCCGGCGCGGCCCTCCGTCGCCGCCGCAAGGCGGCCAAGTGAGCCGAGGGGCCGGGCGGGTGAACGGGGGCGGGAAACCGCCCCCTCTCTTTTGGCTCCCTAAGCGGGGGTGAAACGCGCACCATGGGGCATGGTCTCCTGCCGCACCCCCCTAGCCGTGTCGCTCATCCTGCTCGCCGCCGGCTTGGCCGCCGATCCCCCGCGCAAGATGACGTTGGCGTTCTCGGAGGACTTCGACGCGCCGGCGCTCGACACGTCCAAGTGGACGATGGTGGCCGGGCTTCCGCCGGGGAATGTCCGAATCGAGGGCGGCAAGCTGCGGCTCGGCGTCTCCCGAGCCCCCTCGGGCCAGTGGGTCGGCGGCGCCATCGTCACCCGGAACCGATTCGAGCAAGCCCAGGGTTACTTCGAGGCCTCCGTCAAGTTTGGCCGACACCAGGGCCATCATGCCGCGTTTCGCTTGGTGCCGGCCCAGATGAAGCCGTCCGAGAAGTTCGCCGAGCTCTACATCGCCGAGGGCTTCGGGGAGGACATCGTCATCACCTGGGTCCGGCATAATGACGGCAAGGCCCTGAAGGAGGAGAAGCCCAGGAATCTCAAGCCGCTGCCTGCCGGGGCGGCCGGGAGCAAGTTCGTGACCTACGGCCTCGAATGGGGGCGAAGGGAGCTGACGTGGTATGCCGACGGGAAAAAGATCCACTCGCTCCGACTGGAGACCCCCCAGGAAAAGCTCTTCATGAGCCTTGGCAGCACGGTCTCCGAGTTCGAGCTTCCCAAGCTCGACCCCTCCAAGTTGCCGGACGATGCCGAGGTGGACTGGGTGAAGGCCTGGCGCTGACCCCTTAGGACTTGCGAAACGCGCCCATTGGGGCTTTGTGCGGGGCAATCTTCCATGTCCGCTCCCTACGACAAGACCAACCCCTTCCCGGCCCGCCTCGTCGACCGCCGCCGCCTCACCGCCGCCGGCGGCCAGAAGGAGACCGTCCACTTCTCCGTCTCCCTCAAGGGGAGCGGCCTGAGCTACACCTGCGGGGACTCCCTCGGCGTCTTCCCGACGAACAACCCGGCCGCGGTCGACGCCCTCCTCAAGGCGGCCCGACTGACCGGCGAGGAGTCGGTGCTGATTCCCAAGGACACCGCGCCCCTCGCCCTGCGCGAGGCCCTGACGCGCCGCCTGGCGCTCAACGGCCCGACCTACAAGTTTGTCCAGCTCCTCGAGTCCCGCGCGACCGACCCCTCGCAGAAGGCCGCCCTCGCCGCCCGCATCGCCGAGGCCGACCCCGAGGCCAAGAAGGCCTGGCTCGCCGACCGCGAGTTCACCGACCTCCTGGAGGAGTTCCCCTCCGCGCCAGTCACCGCCCAGGAGCTCGCCGAGAACCTGCGCCGCCTGATGCCGCGCCTCTATTCCATCTCCTCCTCGCCCGCCAAGTACCCCGACGAGATCCACCTCACCGTGGCCGTCGTCCGCTACGAGACCAACGGCCGCAAGCGCGAGGGCGTCTGCTCGACCTACCTCGCCGACCGCGCCCGCATGGAGCAGCCCGACCTCCCCGTCTTCGTCGCCGAGTCGCATTTCGGCCTCCCGGCCGACGACAACGCGCCCGTCATCATGGTCGGCCCCGGCACCGGCGTCGCCCCCTTCCGCAGCTTCGTCATGGACCGCGCCACCCGCGGCGCCAAGGGTCGCAACTGGCTTTTCTTCGGCGACCAGCGCCGCGCGAGCGACTTCCTCTACGAGTCCGAGTGGGACGAGTGGCTCAAGTCCGGCGCCCTGACGCGCCTCGACCTCGCCTTCTCGCGCGACCAGGACCGGAAGGTCTACGTCCAGGACCGCATGCGCGAGTCCGCCGCCGAGCTCTGGAAGTGGCTCCAGGAAGGCGCCTACTTCTACGTCTGCGGCGACGCCAAGCGCATGGCCAAGGATGTCGACCTCGCCCTCCACGAGATCATCGCCCAGCAGGGATCGATGCCCCCCGAGGCCGCCGCCGAGTACGTGAAGGCCTTGAAGAAGGCCGAGCGCTACCAGCGGGATGTGTA
>CAIPVK010000296.1 GCA_903868455.1 uncultured Opitutia bacterium | reverse complement strand
GTGATGACCGCGCCGACCACCACGACGCCCGCCCAGTAGGGCAGGCCGGGGAAGATGTAGGCGAGGGTCGTGCCCGCGCCCTTCATCTGGGGCATGGTGTAGAAGAAGCCGATGAAGAGGACGAAGCAGACGGCGATCTTGCGGAAGACCGGCGAGTCGTAGCGCCCCTCGGCGAAGTCCGGGATGGTGTAGGCGCCGAAGCGGCGCAGCGGGCCGGCGATGAAGAGGAGGAGGAACAGGTAGCCGCAGGCGTAGCAGACCGGGTACCAGAGGGCGTCGTAGCCGACGGCCATCACCATGCCGGCCACGCCCATGAAGGACGCCGCCGAGAGGTACTCGCCGGAGATGGCGGAGGCGTTCCAGCCCACCGAGACGGAGCGGCCCGCCACGAAGAAGTCGCCGGCGGACTTCGACTTGCCGGCCGACCAGAAGCCCATCGCGACCGTGACGACCACGGTGACGAGCGAGAAGACGGCGATCCAGGGGTCGACCCCGCCGAGCCCCGAGGCGAGCAGCGGGCTCATCGGCCGGCCTCCTCCTTGGCGTCGGCCGCCTCGCGGGCCTCGAGGGCGAGCGAGCGGCGGATGAAGACATAGGACAGGACCCAGACGTAGGGGAAGAAGAGCACCCCGAGGATGAGCCAGCTCAGGGTGAAACCGCCGACGCGCCGGGCCATGAGGTCGGGGGCGAGGTAGTTCAGGAGCGGCAGGGCGACCAGGGCGATGGCGAAGGCCAGCGCGCAGGCGATGGAGAGGCGCAGCTGGTTGCGCATCAGCCGGGCGAGGAAGGCCTCGCTGTGGATGGGGTCGTCCTTCATGGGGTGGGGTGCTCCTTGCCTAAGCCGCCCCCGCGGGAGGTCAGCCGCAAAATACGCTCAGGCGGACCAGGCCCTCGCCAGCTCCGCCGCCCGGGCCTCGAGGCGGGCGGTCTCCCCCGGCGTGAAGTCGTGCGGGACGGGCTTGCCGACGCCGATCACGCCGAGCACGCGCCCGTCGGCCGCCAGCACCGGCACCGCCAGCGAGCCGTTGACGCCGGTGGCCTTGGCCTCCGGGCGGGCGACACCGGAGGTGTCGGTCTGGAGGTTGCAGAGCTGGACGGGCCCCTTGCGCTCGGCGGCGCACCCGGCGATGCCCTTGCCGAAGGGGATGAGGGCGATCTTCGGGAGCAGGAACTCGGGCACGCCGACCTGGGCCTCGAGCCTCAGCTGCCCGTCCGCGCCGGTGCGATGAATCGTCCCGGTCTGGCAGCCGAGTTCGGCGAGGGCTGCGTTTAGAAAGGCTTGCACGAGATTGGGACAGTTGGCGCGCGCCTAGGTTTCCGGCGTTGCCTTCAGCCTTCCAGCTCCAGCCAGCGCGCGAGGGCGGCGGCGTGGGCCTGCTCGGCGGCGGCCATGCGCTCCTGGAGTTCCTTGGCCTTGGCCGGGCCGTCCTTGTAAAGCGCCGGGTCGCCCAGACGGGCCGTCAGCTCGGCCTGCTCCTGCTCGAGCGCCGCGATGCGGGCGGGCAGCTCCGCGAGCTCGCGTTGCTCCTTGTTCGACAGCTTGCGGGGTGCGGGGGATGAGGAGCGGGGAGCGGGGGACGGGGGGCGCGGGGCGGTCGCCGCCTTGGCGGCGGGCTTCGGGGCCTTGGCGAGCCGCGCGACCTCCTCGCGCCAGTCGGTGTAGCCGCCGACATGCTCCGTGACCCGGCCGTCGCCCTCGAAGACGAGGGTGCTCGTCACGACGTGGTCGAGGAAGTCGCGGTCGTGGCTGACCAGCAGCAGCGTGCCGGGATAGTCCACCAGCAGCTGCTCCAGGACGTCGAGCGTGTCGGTGTCGAGGTCGTTGGTCGGCTCGTCGAGCACCAGGACGTTGGCCGGCTTGGCGAGGAGCTTGGCCAGCAGGAGGCGGTTGCGCTCGCCGCCGGAGAGCATGCGCGCCGGGGAGCGCGCGCGCGAGGGTTCGAAGAGGAAGTCCTCGAGGTAGCTGATGACGTGCCGGCTGCGGCCCTGCACCTGCAGGCTGTCGTTGCCGCCCGCGACGTTCTCCGCGACCGTCTTGGAGTCGTCGATCGCCGCCCGCATCTGGTCGAAGTAGGTCACCTCGAGCTGGGT
>CAIPVK010000295.1:0-5000 GCA_903868455.1 uncultured Opitutia bacterium | reverse complement strand
GCCCCGCGCCGCGCACCGCGCGGTCGGTCTCGGCGTCGAGCTCGCAGAGGATGAGGTGGCGGCCGTCGCGCCGCAGGGTCTGGGCGAGGTCGCGCAGCAGCAAGGCGCCGTCGGCGTCGAGGTGCTCCGCCTCGCGGAACTTCAGGATCAGCGCCCGCATCCCCGGCTCGGCCGTGACGCGCCGGAGGTGGTCGTGGAAGGCGTGGGTGGCGCCGAAGTGGAGGCTGCCCGCGACGTGGAGGATGGAGATGCCGCGGGCGGGCAGGCCGGGCTCGCGTCGCTCCACCTCGCCGCGCTCGGTGAAGACATACTCGACCACCTTGGGCTGCGAGGTCTTGTGCAGGTAGTGGAAGACGGCGATGCCGGTGCCGAGGTAGATGGCGATGTCGAGCGGCGCGAGCAGCGCCGCCCCGAAGGTCGCGAGGAAGACCAGGCGGTCCTCGTTGCCCGAGCGCAGGATGAGCCTGATGACGGGCAGGTTCACCAGCTCGCGCTCGATGGCGATGACGATGACGGCCAGGGTCGCCAGCGGGATCTTGGCCATGACGCCCGCGCCCGCGAGCGCCACCGCCGCGAGGGCGAGGCCGGCGAAGACCGAGGCGAAGCCCGTGCGGGCGCCGGCCGAGATGTTGAGGGCCGAGCGGCTGACCGAGCCCGAGGCCGGCATGCCCGAGGCCGCCGCGCAGGCGAGGTTGGCCGCGCCGAGGCCGAGGAGCTCGCGCCGAAGGTCGACCGCCCGGCCGAGCTTCAGCGCCGAGGCGCGGGCGTTGGCCGTGCCCTCGATGATGACGAGCACGGCCAGGGCGAGCGCGGGCGAGAAGAGGCGGGAGAAGTCGCGGAAGCCGAGGGCGGGCGCGAGCGGCCCGGGCGCGACCGCCGCGGCGCCGACGTAGCGGAAGATGCCCCCGCGCGGCGCGGCCCCGGCGGCGAGGGCGACGTTCTCCGCCACGACGCCGAAGAAGGTGCCGGCCGCCACCGCGGCGAGGATGGCTGGCCCGGTGTCGAGCCGGCTCCGGGCGAGGGCGTAGGCGATCAGGGTCGCGAGCGACACCGCGAGGTCGGGATTGACGAGGTCGCGCAGGCCCCCGACAAGCGCCACGGCCTGCTCCCAGGGCGTGCCCGAGGGGTCGGACGGCAGGCCGAGCGCCAGCGGCAGCTGGAGCATCAGCACGCGCAGGGCGGCGGCGGCGATGACCGCGACGATGACCGTCCGCGGGATGAAGTCGGCGAAGCGCGCGAGACGGGTCCAGGCGCCGACGAGCACGAACGCCCCGGTCATCAGCAGGAGCGCCGGCAGCAGGGCGAGCCGCTCCTCCGGCGTCGCGGCGCCGATCGCCCCGAAGGCGCCCACGAGCAGGGCGGCCGAGGCGTTGGTCGGGCCGGCCGAGAGCAGGGGCGAGCCCGCGATGAGCGGCGCGACCAGCGCGGCCACGGCCGCGGAGGCGAGCCCCGCCCAAAGCGGCAGGCCGGCCTTCGCGGCGAAGGTGAGGGCCAAGGGTAGCGCGAGGAGCGTCACGGCGAGGCCCGCCATGGAGTCGGCGCGCAGGCTCGAGGCGTCGCTCGAGCGCAGCATCTCGCGCAGGCCCGGGAGGAGCCCGCGCCCCTCCGGCTTCCGTCGGGCGGAGCGGGGCGGCGTGGCGGGTCCTCTCTCAGTCACGCCGCAGTGCAGGGCAGGGCGGCCGGAGGTTCAACCGATTTCGTCGCCGCCGAGCCTCGCGAGCAGGGCGAGCTGCAGCAGGCCGAAGCAGTCGTAGCAGGCGAGGGCGTGGCGCTGCTCGGCGGGGAGCCGTGGGACCAGGCGGGCCAGCTGGGCCTCGTTCTCGAGCGCGTCGTCGGGAATCGCCGGGAACACGGTCTCGCGGAGGGTCAGGCGGACGCTTGTCAGGGCGCGCGCCACGGCCCAGCCCGCGGCCTCGTCGGGCAAGATCACCACCGCCGGGTCGCCCTTGGCGGAAGCGAGGGCGGACGCGAGGATCGCCAGCTCGCCGGAGGCCGCCTCGGCCAGCCCGCGGCGCCAGGCGTCGGCCAGCTCGGGATCGTCGCCGGGCACGCGAGCGCGTCCGACGGCCGAGCGCGCGGCGGCGGGGCCCGCGAGGCGCAGGAGGTTGCCGAGGATCTCCCGGGCCTCGACGGTGAGCGTCAGTCGGACCTCAGGCATCGGACTCGAGGTGGGCTCGGAGGTGCCAGCGCTGGAGTTCCTGGGCCAGGCCCTCGGCGCGCTCCCGCGCGCCGGACCAGACCACGGAGCGGCCTTCCTCGTGCACCTCGAGCATCAGGCGGTGCGCCTCGGGGCGGGCGACCTGCAGCACCTTCACGAAGCAGGCCGTGACGTACTCCATCGTGTTCACCGGGTCGTTGTCCACCACCACGCTCCAGCGCGGCTCGCGCGCGGTCGTCTCGCGCGTTTCAAGGGCGGGCAGGACCTTTGTCCGTGGCATCCTTCCATCCTGCGCCCTTCGCCAGCGCTCGCAAGTCGCCGATGAGTTCCCTCCACGGCGGCTCGCCCCAACCCCGCTCGCAGGCGCGCTCCACCGCCTGGGCCCGCCGGGCCGCCCACAGGTGTCCGGCCAAGCCCAGGGCCCCGGCCAGGCGGTGGGCCACGGCTCGCAGCCGGTTCGGGTCGACCGACGCCGCCTCGAGCGCCGCGGCCCCGGCCCCGAGCTCTCGCGCGAGCACGCGCCGCGCCGCCCGGCGGTCCGCGGCGCAGGCGGCCGCCAGGGCCACGGCCTCCGCGATCTCGCGTCGGCTCGCGGGCTTGCGCAGGCAGGCGTCGACCCCCGCGGGCGGGGGCCGCCCGTCGCCGCTCCAGAGGACGATGCCTCCGGCCCAGCCGGCGGCGCGGAGTCGCCGCGCGACGCGGTCGCCCGAGGTCGACCCGAGGCGTCGGTCCAGCAGCAGGACCTCCCATCGGCCGTCCAGGATGCGCCGCACCAGGCCCCTGCCGGGTCGGAGCGTCTCGGCCGCGGCGCCCTCCGCTCGCAGCCCGATCACCGCCACGGCGGAGCTCGTCGCGTCGTCGTCGATCACCGCCACGCGCGCGCGGCCGACGTCCGCCCGGTGCGCCTTGGCGCCCCTCGTCGCGCGTCCGGGCGTCGCGGGGAGCGTCAGGCTGAACCGACAACCTCCCGTTCGGGAGCTCCCGACCGAGACGTTTCCGCCGGCGGCCGTGGCGAGATGTCGCACGATCGAGAGTCCCAGGCCTCGGCCTTGCGGATGCCGCGCGCGGGAGGTCTCGGCGCGCCAGCCCGGGTCGAACGCGCGGCGCCGATCCTCCGGAGCGAGCCCTTCGCCGTCATCCTCGACCTCGAGCCGCAGCTCGCGTCGCGCGGCGCCGAGACGCAGGCGCACGCGGACCTCGCTCCCCGGGGCGTGTCGCAGGGCGTTCGTCACCCAGTTCGCGAGGGTCTGGGTGAGCGCGAGCCGGTCGAGGCGCCATTCACGGCGGACCGCCGGCGGCGGGTTCAGGATGATGCGCCGGTCCGGATGGGCGTCGCCGAACTCCTCCACCAGTCCGCCCACCGCCTCCCAGGGGTCCACGAGCTCCCTTTCCGAGGGGGCTCCGGCGGCCGCCCGGCAGAGTCCTCCCAGCCGTTCGAGGCATCGCCGGAGCCGGTGGCAATCGGACGGCTCCATGCCGGCCCGCGTCGCCTCTTCCGCCAGGCCCAAGGCCGTCTGCAAGGGGGCGGCCAGCTCATGGAGGAGGCACGGCAGGTCCCAGCCGCCGCTCGACGGCCGAACGGCGGGGGGTGGCTTGCCGGTGGGGTGGGTGGGCAACAGCCGCTCGTGTTCTGTCCTTTCATTGGAAAGGTCGAGTGAGGCGAATACCTAGGCAAAAGACCTTAGTTTCGACTGGGCTTGATTTCTCAGGGGCTCCCCTCACCGTCCACCTCATGAGACACCCCCTCCTCGCCCTCGCCCTGCTCCCCGTCGTCGCGCTCGCCGCGCCGTTCCGCGCCGCCGACCTGACGGCCGACGCCAAGTGGTTCGTCCATGTCGACCATGACGCCGCCCGCGCCTCGGTGGTCGGCGCCAAGGTCCTCGGCATCACCGACGACCGCACCTGCCCCGTCCCCGAGATCCGCGAGTTCGCGGCCGCCACCGGCTTCGACGGCCGCCGCGACCTCGTCGCCTTCACCGCCTACGGCAACGGCGCCCAGAAGCGCGCCGTCGGCGTCCTCCGCCACTCCGGCGACAACCTCAAGGTCGGCGAGTACCTCAAGTCCAAGGGCGCCCAGGCCGACGTCATCGACGGTGTGCCCGTGCTCTGCTTCGACAGCGCCGAGGCCGCCTGCCGCCTCCTCGTCGCCTTCCCCCGCGCGGGCCTCCTCGTTGTCTCGATGAACGCCGCCGACGTCGCCGCCGCCTGCGCCGCGCTCGACAACGCCGCGGTCGTCGCGACCCTGCCCGCCGAGCTCGCCTCCTTCTCCGGCTCGCCCCTCGTCCTCGCCGGCTCCGACATGGCCGCGGTCGCCGCCGCCAACCCCCGCGCCCGCATGCCCATCCCCGTCCGCTCCGGCGCGATGGCCGTCTCCGAGTCCGCCGGCGTCCTCGCCGTCACCTCCGCCCTGACCTTCGCTGACGCCCAGGCCGCCCAGGCCGCCGCCCGCATGGTCGAGGGCATGAAGGCCATGACCTCCCGCCGCCCCGAGATGGCCAAGTGGATGGAGACCCTCAAGACCGCCGCCGAGGACAACGAGCTCGCCGTCGAGTGGTCGGCCCGCGCCGACGCGATCACCGCCGAGATGGACAAGGCCCGCGCCCGCTGGCAGGAGCGCAAGGCCCAGCGCGGCGCCGCCGGCGCCTCGTGCCCCGTCACGGGCAAGTGATCTCCCGGTCGCCTGACCATGAGCGAGGGCCGGCATGTGCCGGCCCTCTTGCTTTCCCGTGGTGCTCAGGAAGGGACTTGAACCCTTACGCCTTTGGGGCACTAGAACCTGAATCTAGCGTGTCTGCCATTCCACCACCTGAGCGACGCGCGGGAGGTAGGACAAAGCAGGGCG
>CAIPVK010000294.1 GCA_903868455.1 uncultured Opitutia bacterium | reverse complement strand
TCGAGGAAATCGCCCGAGGTCAGCCCCTTGATCCAGAGCTCATTGCGCGAGGTGCTCCAGAAGGTGGCCTTGCGCTCGCGCAGGGCGGTGTCGAGGGCGAGGCGGTTGACGTAGCCCAAGATGAGGACCTCGCCGGTGGCGGCGTCCTGGGCGACCGCGGGGATGACGTCCTCGCGCCCCGAGGCGACCTTGCGGAGCTTGGTGAAATCGAGGCTCAGCTGGGAGCCCTCCTCGAGCTGCTTATCGGACATGGGGGCAGGGAATCCCGCAGAGAAGCCGCATTCAAGGCTGGAATCCCCCCCGCGCCGCCCCTACGGAAAAGCCCTCATGTCCTCCCCCGACATCCCCGCCCTCGCCCGCGCCGCCAACGAGGCCCGCGGCCTCGCCATGGACGCCGTCGCCGCCTGCCACTCGGGCCACCTCGGCCTCCCCCTCGGCGCCGCCGAGATCGGCGCCGCCCTCTACGGCGCCTTCCTCCGCGTCGACCCCGCCGACCCCGCCTGGCCCAACCGCGACCGCTTCGTCCTCTCCGCCGGACACGGCTCGATGTTCGCCTACGGCTGGCTCCACCTCGCGGGCTTCGACGTCTCGCTCGAGGACGTGAAGGCCTTCCGCAAGCTCCACAGCAAGACCCCCGGCCACCCCGAGTTCGGCGAGACGCCGGGCGTCGAGGCGACCACCGGGCCCCTCGGCCAGGGCACGGGCAACCTCGTGGGCATGGCCATCTCGGCCAAGATGGCGGCGGCCCGCTTCAACACGCCCGAGCACACCGTCTTCGACCACCTCATCGTCGGCCTCGCCGGCGACGGCTGCCTGCAGGAGGGCGTCTCGCAGGAGGCGGCCTCGCTCGCCGGGCGCCTCGGCCTGGACAACCTCGTGATGCTCTACGACTCCAACGACGTCACCCTCGACGCGATGGCCTCGAAGACGCAGAACGAGGACACCGCCGCGCGCTACGCCGCCTGCAACTGGGAGGTCGTCACCCTGCGCGACGGGCACGACATCGCGGCGATCCTCGGCGCGCTCGACGCCGCCCGCGCCTCGCGCAACGGCAAGCCGAAGCTCATCGTCTGCAAGACCACCATCGCCAAGGGCATCCCCGAGGTCGCCGGCACCAGCAAGGGCCACGGCGAGGGCGGCGTGAAGTTCGTCCCCGCCGCGCGCAAGGCCCTCGGCCTGCCCGAGGCGGCGTTCCACGTCTCGGCCGAGACCCGCGCCTATTTCGCCGCGCGCAAGGCCGCCCAGGGCGCCGCCCGCGCCGCCTGGCAGGCGACCTTCGCCGCCTGGTCCAAGGCCAACCCCGACAAGGCCGCGCTCCTCGCCAAGGGCCTGGCCGGCGACCACGGCTCCGCCGAGTCGCTCCTCGCCGCCATCCCCGAGATGGGCTCGAACAAGCACGCCACCCGCGCCTCGGGCGAGCTCGTCCTGAACGCCGCCGCCGCCGCCTCGCCCCTCGTCGTCTCCGGCTCGGCCGACCTGCACGGCTCGACCAAGAACTACCTGAAGGACATGGGCGACTTCGACGTCGCCACGCCCGCCGGCCGCAACCTCTACTTCGGCATCCGCGAGCACGCCATGGGCGCCATCCTCAACGGCATGGCCTACCACGGGATCCTCAAGGGATCGGGCGCGACCTTCCTCACCTTCTCCGACTACCTGCGCCCGTCCATCCGCCTCGCGGCCCTGGCCCGCCTGCAGGTCTTCTACATCTTCACCCATGACTCGGTCGGCGTCGGCGAGGACGGCCCCACCCACCAGCCGGTGGAGACCGTCGCCTCGCTCCGCTGCATCCCGAACCTGGATGTCGTCCGCCCGGCCGACGCCGAGGAGACCGCCGCCGCCTACGCCCATGCGATCGCGCGCAAGGACGGCCCGGTGGCCCTGATCCTCAGCCGCCAGAACCTGCCCTCGATGGACGCGCTTCCCGCCTCCGTCCGCCGCCAGGGCGCCCTCCGCGGCGCCTATGTCGTCCGCAAGGAGACCGCCGCCCTCGAGCGCATCCTCGTCGCCACGGGCAGCGAGCTGCAGCACGCCCTCGCCGCCGCCGATCAGCTTGGCGCCGGAACCCGCGTCGTCTCGATGCCCTGCATGGAGCTCTTCTCCCGCCAGCCCAAGGCCTACCGCGACGAGGTCCTGCCGCCCGCCTGCGCCAAGCGTGTCAGCCTCGAGGCCGGCAGCACCCTGCCCTGGGCACGCATCGTCGGCTCGCAGGGCGTGGCCCTCGGCATCGACCGCTTCGGCCTGAGCGCGCCCGGCGACACCGT
Source organism: uncultured Opitutia bacterium (assembly GCA_903868455.1). Taxonomy (GTDB): domain Bacteria; phylum Verrucomicrobiota; class Verrucomicrobiia; order Opitutales; family UBA953; genus UBA8828. Next base: position 23,447 of record CAIPVK010000294.1, on the reverse strand, counting down.
CATGCGCGAGCTCGGCATGACGGCCGAGGCCGTGGTCGCCGCGGCGCGCTGAGTCAGCGGACGACCTCGCCGATCGGCACGCGGAAGATCGCGCCCTCCTCGGAGCCGAGGATGATCGCGGCGTCGTCGGCCCAGGCGCAGCCCTCGAGCTGCCACTGTCCGACGGGCGGGGCGAGCGCGCGCGCGTGCGCCGCGCCCGAGAGGGGATTCTCGGGCTTGCCCGAGAGGTCGAAGACCCACAGCACGCGATAGGTCAGGACGGCCAGCCAGCGGCCGTCGGGCGACACCGCGGCGTCGGTGACCATGCCGCGGGCGTCGAAGGCGCCGACCTGGGTCAGGTAGGCGCGGTCGGAGCCGGGCGCGGGCTCGGCGCGCCAGACGGTGGTGAGCGTGTCGCGACGGTGCTTGGTCAGCAGATGCAACCGCCCCTTGTGCCAGAAGACCGCCTCGCAGTCGTGGCGCTGCTCGGGATCCGGATACTGGCTCTGGTCCGGCCAGGAGAAGGTGAGCCGGCGCGCCGGCGCCGTGGCGGCGGCCGCGGGCTCGGGCTCGGGCACGACGTAGAGATGGAGCTCGCGGCGGCGCGAGAGGTTGTTGCCGACGTCCGCGACCACGAGGTTGCCGCGGTCGTCCGCCACCACGGCCTCCCAGTCGAGGTTCGCCGCGCCGGTCACGAGCACGCCGGGCGAGGCGGGCGCGACGGCGAGGCCGGACGGGCGGACCGGGACGAGCCGGGCGGGGCCGCCCGAGTCGCTGAGGGTCCAGAGCACCCGCGGATGGCGCGGGCTCGCGGCCAAGGCGGAGCACTCGGGGACCGAGCGCCGGTCGACGGCGCCGCTGGCGACCAGGGCGAGCGGCGGGCGGGTGTCGGCCGGAACCGAGCGCGCCGGGAAGCCCGCCGCGAGGGCGAGCACCGGGAACAGCAGGGCGAGCGCGGCACGCACGATACCCGCATCCTGCCGCGGCAGGGGCTCGCTCGCAAGCCGCAACGGGCTTGCGCCCCCGGAAACCGCGGGCTTGATGGCTCCCGTGGCCGCCCGCTCCGCACGCTCGCTCTGGACCGACGCCATCCGGTCGGGCTCGGTCGGACGAAAGCCCTCGGCCGCGCGCCGCGCCTCGCCCCAGGGGCCCCGGGGGTTCCGCGGCGTGGTCCTCGGCATCGACCCCTCGCTGCGGGGCACGGGCTTGGCCGTCGTGGACCTGACGGGCGCGACGCCGCGACTGCGGGCGAGCGCGACCCTCCGGATGCCCGCCGGCCTGCCCGCCCACGACTGCCTCGCCCGCATCCACGCGGAGGTGCTGGCCATGGGCCGGGCCCACCGCGTCGGCGCGGTCGCCCTCGAGTCCACCGTCTACGTCCAGAACCTCCGCACGGTCGCCATCCTCGGCGCCTCGCGCGGGGCCGCCTTGGCCGCGGCCGGCGCGCTGGGCGTCCCGGTCGCGGAATACGCGCCCTCCCGCATCAAGCAGGCGGTGACGGGCAACGGACGGGCGGACAAGTCGCAGGTCGCGCGCATGATCCGCAGCCTGCTGGGCACCGAGGGCGAGTTGGCGCACGACGAGGCCGACGCCGCGGCGATCGCCCTGTGCCACGGGTGGACGGCGGCTGGCTGAAAGGGAGCGGGGAGCGAGGAGTGGGGCGCGGGGAGCGGGGCATGAGCGACCCTTCGGTGTCCGACTTAACCCCTCCGCCTAAGATTCCACCGCGCATCAGGTGACGCTTGGACGCAGGACGTTGCCTGAACGTGGATAGCCATCGGTACGAATCGGCATCAAGTGAGCGCCCTCAATCGATTCACCTCACTCCCCTCTCCCGCTCCTCGCTCCCCGCTCCCCGCGCCTCACTCCCCCGCGATCCGGAAACCGTCGGGGCGGCCGGCGGCCTCGGCGCGGCGGGCGAGGAGCTCGGGCAGCGGGACCTTGCGGAGACCGTGGTCGAGATTGGCGTGGCCGGCGCGGAACTGCCCCTCGAGCTGGCGGACGGCGAGGGCGCGCGACACCGAGGTCGGCTCGGCGCGGTCGCGCAGGGCGGACGAGAGATGGCCGGCGCCCTCGACCTCGGTCACGGCGAACCGGCCGGCGAGCAGGGACGCCTCGTCGGCCGCCCGCAGGTCCAGGCGCGCATGGTGCAGGCCCGGATAGAGGCGGCAGTAGCGGTCGAGCTGGTCGCGCAAGGCGTCGGTCTCGAGCTCGGCGCGGCGGCGCGGGCTCGCCCCATGCTCCCAGGAACCCGAGAGGTCGAGTCGGACGACCTCGCCGTCGGCGGGCACGCGCAGGAGGGTCGGCGTGTGCAGGCGCTGGTAGAGGTCGGCCCTCGCGACGGCCACGGGGTCGTCCCAGATCAACGTCTCGAGCGGCCGGACGCCGTCGCCGCGCACCTCGACCGGCGCCTTCTCGACCACCGCGACCAGCTCGCCCACCTGGGCCCCGGGGTCGCGCCGCCAGACAACCTCGAACTCGCGGCCCTCCGCCCAAGGCTGGAGCAGCCAGTCGCCGGCGAGCGGCGCCGCGAGGGCGGCGCGGAGGTCCGCCGGGCCGAGCAGCTTCAGCAGGCCGGCGCCGCCTCGGGCGACCTCGGGCTTGAGCGCGAGCGGGTAGCCGTGGCGCTGGGCGAAATCGAGCGCGGCCTCGGTCGCCCGCGAGCCGGCCTCGAGCCGGAGGTAGGCGCAGGTGCGGGCGTCGGCGGCGAAGGGCTCGAGCAGCTCGCCCTTGGCGTCGCCGAGCGCGCCGCCCAGCCGACCGAAGCCGGGGTTCGCCGCGCAGCCCGCGGCGGGACGGCCGCGAAGGAGGGCCGCGCCATGCAGGCGGAGGAGCGTCGGGGCGAGGCGCAGCCAGGCGGGGCGGAAGTCGGCCCGCGTCAGGCGCGTGACGCGAAGGAGGACCTCGCGGCGGCCGCGTCGGGTGGCCAGCGGCAGCAGCCAATGGGTCACCACCCAGATGCCGAGGAAGACCCCGAGGATGATCCAGGCGGCGTGCTGCTTGTACTTGGGAAACTCCGCCATGAAGGGCGGGCCGAAGGTGTGGCCGAGCCACATCAGGACGGGCGTCCAGACCAGCGCCGCCACGAAGAGGAGGAGCCCCAGCCGCGGCAGGCTCAGGCGCAGGATGCCGGCCGTGACGAAGGTCGGGACACGGCTGGCGGGGATGAAGCGCGAGCTGACGATGACCATCAGCCCGCGCGGCGAGCTGAACCAGGCGGACATGCGGTCGATCTCGTGCTCCTGCACCATCCAGCGCAGGGGCGGCACGCGGAGGGCGCGTCGGCCGAGCGTGTAGCCGGCGAGGTAGAGGACCATGTCGCCGACGAAGATGCCCACGGTGCAGGCGAGCGCCGCCCACCAGAAGCCGATGATGCCCTCCGCCGCGAGCAGGCCGCAGGCGAGGCAGGTCGGGTCCTCCGCGACGAAGGTGCAGACCGATATCACGCCCATCAGGATCCAGAAGCGCGGGCCGGAGGAGGTCACGAGCTCGGGATAGGGCGCGTCGGCCGGCGCGGGAGCCGGACGGACGGGCGCGACGCCGGCGGCGACCCGACCGTGGAAGGCCGCGACGCGCTCGGCCGCGTCCGAGGGCCGGGCGAATTCCCTGCCACCGGGCAGGAGGGAGAGCCACGCCTGCGGCATGAGCAGGGCCGAGTAGCGGGCGGCGTCGGGCGGCGTGACCCAGTTGTCCTCGCCGTGCGCGAGCAGCGCCGGGCCGTCCCAGCGGCGCAGGAACGCGCGCATCTCGGTCAGGTCGCTGGCGAAGAAGACCGCGGAGTAGGCGCGGTTGACGCGCGCCTCGGCGAGCAGGCCGAAGTGCGGGAGGAAGTTGTCGGCCAGGACGAAGGGGATGTGGTGGAAGAAGTAGACGAACTTGTTGGCGACGGCGTTGCCGAGCAGGGTGTACTCCTGCGAGCCGGGCGAGTTGACGAGCGCCAGCGAGCGGACGAGCGCCGGATGGCGCGACGCGACCTCGGCGGCGACCACGCCGCCCATGCCCTCGCCGACCACGTGCACGGGGCCGTCGGCCAGCGTGTCGGCGGCCTCGCGGAGGAGGCGGGGGAAATCCGCCGCGATCGCCTGGGTGGAGAACTCGGGGGCGGGGCCGGGACCGGAGCGGGGCCATTCAAGGCGCCAGACCGGGGCGTCCGTGGCCGCGAGCAGGGCGCGGTCGAAGCCGGAGCCCTCCGAGCGGTCGGGCAGGCGCCCGAGGATCACGACGGGCGCGCCGACGCCGTCCGCGCGCATCGGGACGAGCCGGGCGCGGTTGTCGGCGTCCGGGCGCGCCGCCTGCCAGGCCCAGGAGGCGAGCAGGAGGAGGAGGTAACCCGCGAGCACCCACCACTTCCGGGGAATCCGGACAGGGGCGGCGGCGGCGGCGGATGACATCGGCTCGAACGTGGGGGAGGGACGGCGAAGGGCAAGACGGACCGTCGAACGGCGCTTTTTCCTTCCTCCCGGGGGCGTTCGGGGTTGCCTAGGGGTCGTGCCCCAGGGTTCGCCCGAACTGCCCGGACTGCAGGTGACCGTCGAGAAGGTCGTCCACCGCCGCAACCCCGACTTCGCCGACGCCCACGCCCACACCTTCGTGTACCATCTCGCCATCGCCAACTTCTCGGACCGCACCGTGACCCTCCTGGGCCGGAAGTGGATCCTGACCCACCCGGACGGGACCCGGGAGATCGTGGAGGGCGACGGCATCGTGGGCGAGACGCCCACCCTCCGCCCCGGCGAGGTCTTCCGCTACCACAGCCAGCACGTCGCGGGCGGGCCCCTGCGCGCCACCGGCGCCTTCCACGGCAAGGACGCGTCCGGCGCGCCCCTGCACGTCCGCATCCCGGAGTTCGCGATGGACCCCGCCGCCTGAGCATGCGCCTCACCGACCTCAACTCCGGCCGCGACATCGGGGCCAACTCCCTCCTCCTCGAGTTCGGGGAGCACCGCATGGTCGTCGACTGCGGCATGCACCCCAAGCACGTCGGCAAGCCCTCCCTGCCCCGGCTCGGGCTCGTCGAGGGCACGGTGGACAGCATCGTGCTGACCCACTGCCACCTCGACCACCTCGGGTCGCTCCCCCTGCTCGTCCGCGGCAACCCGCGGTCGCGGGTCCTCACCTCCGCCGCGAACACGCTCTTCGCCCAGCGCCTCCTGCGCAACTCGCTCGCCGTCATGGGACGCCAGCGCGAGGAGCTCGGCGTGGCCGACCTGCCCCTCTACACCGCCTCCGACATCGAGCGCGTCGAGGCCGCCCTCTCGGCGGTGCCGCTGAACAACCCGCGCCGCGTGGGCCGCGGCGAGGACGAGGTCGAGCTCACCTTCCACCGCGCGGGCCACGTGGCCGGCGCGACCGGCTTCTCCGCCGTCCACCGCGGCGTCCGCACCTTCGTCACGGGCGACGTCCACTTCACCCCCCAGCGCACCGTCCCCGCGGCGGAGTTCCCGCGGACCCCCGCCGACATCCTCATCATGGAGTGCACGCGCGGCGCCACCACCACGGTGCCCGACGCCAGCCGCGCCGCCGAGGAGCGCCGCCTGCTGCGCGGCATCAACCGCGTCATCGACCGCGGCGGCTCGGTCCTCATCCCGGCCTTCGCCTTCGGGCGCATGCAGGAGCTGCTCGTCTTCCTCGACGAGGCCGCCGGGCGCGGCGAGCTCGCCGACTGCCCGATCTTCTGCTCCGGCCTCGGGCTCGACCTCTGCGACTACCTCGCGGAGGCCTCCAAGCGCACACGCCAGCTCAGCTTCGACCGCAAGGTGCTCGACCGGCTGGGGATCATCGCCCTGCGCAAGCAGTACGCCGACCCCGGACGCCGACCCCGCGAGGCCGGCATCTACCTGCTCTCCAGCGGCATGCTCGTCGAGAAGACGCCCGCCTGGCGCGTCGCCGCCAACATCCTCGACCACGAGGAATCCGCCGTGTTCTTCGCCGGCTACTGCGACCCCGACTCGCCCGGCGGCCAGCTCATCGCCACGCCCCCGGGCGGCGAGTTCGAGTTCAAGGGCCTCGACCACGTCGCCAAGGTCCGGGCGGAGGTGGAGCGCTTCCACCTGAGCGGCCACGCCGACCGCGAGGAGCTCGTGGCCTTCGCCAAGGACCTCTCGCCGCGGCACGTCGTCCTGACCCACGGCGACCCGCCCGCGCGCGAGTGGATGAAGGTCGCCCTGGCCGAGGCCTTGCCCAAGGCCAAGGTGCACGACCCCGAGCCCGGGCGCCCGCTCGACCTCGTGTGAGCGCCGCCCCGCGCAGCGTCGCGGAATGGCGGGACCTCCTCGCCGCGCGCGGACCCGGTCCCGCGGCCGAGGCGTGGCTGATGCGGCTCGCCGCGGTCGACGCCGACACGCAGCGCGCCGCGCTGGTCGGCCTGCCCGACGCGCGCGAGCTGCGCCGCCGGTTCGAGGCGGCGTGGGAGCGGCGCGGGCTGCCCCTCGCGGGCGCGCCCTTCCTGTGCAAGGATGTCTACCGCCTGCGCGGGCGCGCCCTCGGCGCGGGCACCTCGTTCCTCTCCGACGAGCGCGCGCCGGAGGCGGCCGACGCCTCCCTGCCCGCGGCCTTCCGCGACGACGCGGGCGCGGTCCTGCTCGGGGCCACCCAGCTCAACGAGCTCGCCTTCGGCCTCTCGGGCGAGAACCCGCACGTCGGCGACTGCCCCCACCCGGCCGACGCCGCGCGCCTGAGCGGCGGCTCCTCCTCCGGCTCGGCCTGGGCCGTCGGCGCGGGCCTCGTGCCCTTCGCCCTCGCCACCGACACCGTCGGCTCCATCCGCGTGCCCGCCACGTGGTGCGGCGCGCACGGCCTGCGCCTCCCCGCGGGCCTGGGCGCCGAGGACGTCTTCCCGCTCTCCCCGGGCTTCGACAGCCTCGGCTGGATCGCCGGGAGCGCGGAGGACCTCCTAGCGACGTCGGAGGCCGTGCTCGGGCCCGCGGACCGCGGGGCCGGCCGCGGCCTATGGGTGGGCGACCCCGGGGCCGACATCGACGGCGCGACGCTGGGCGCGATGGAGCGCGCGGCCCTGGGCTTGGGAGCCGAGGCCGCCGCCGAGGCCGCGGAGCTGCGACGGCGGCTGGAGGGCGCGGGCGAGGCCTACCCCGTGCTCGGCGGCGCCGCCGCCGCGAGGGCCCACGCAGGGCTCCTCGCCGCGCGCGCGGACCGGCTCGACCCCAAGGTCCGCGCGAGGCTCGAGGCCGGACGCGACCGCGGCCCGGCCGAATTGGCCGAGGCCGAGCGAACCCGCGCCCGCGTGACCGACGCCCTCGGGGCCTGCCTCGAGGCCGGATGGGATTGGCTCGCCCTGCCCTGCACCGCGGGCCCGGCGCTCCCGCGCGGCGGCCACGACGACCGCGAGCGTCGGCGCCTGCTCGCGCTGAACGCCCCGGCCAGCCTGGCCGGCATGCCCGCGCTGGCCGTGCCGGTCACGCTGCCCGGCGGCGGCACGGGAGGCGTGCAGCTGGTCTGCCGGGACATCGGCGGCCTGCGCGCGCTGGCGGCGCGGGTCGCGGGCAAGGCCTGAGGTCTCAGTCCTTCCGGCGCCGCAGGTGGGCGGGAGGCAGGCCCAGCGCGTCGCGGTACTTGGCGACCGTGCGGCGCGCGATGCGCAGGCCGCGCTCGCGCAGCTTGGCCGTGATGGCCTCGTCCGAGAGCGGGTCGCCCGGGTTCTCGCGCGCGAGGATGTCGGCGATGATCTCCTGCACGCCCGAGGCGGCGACCGCGCCGCCCTCGGCCGTGGCGACGCCCGAGGAGAAGAAGGAGCGGAACTCGCGCAGGCCCCAGGGGGTGAGCATCCACTTGCCCGAGGCGGCGCGCGAGACGGTGGTCTCGTGGACGCCGAGCTCGGCCGCGACCTCGGCCATCGTGAGCGGGCGAAGGCTCGCGGGCCCCGAGGCGAAGAAATCGGCCTGGCGCTCGAGCAGGACGCGGGTCAGGCGCTCGAGCGTGCGCTGGCGCTCCTCGATGGCGCCGATGAGGAAGCGCCCCTGGCGCATCCGCTCGAGGATGTAGGCGCGGTCGGCCTCGGAGAGCGCGCGTCCCGCGAGCATGTCCTTGTAGGCCGGCGCGATGCGCAGGCGGGGCACGTGGCGGTCGTCCAGCGTCACCTTCCAGCCGCCGTCCTCCGCGCGCGCGACCACGACGTCCGGCGTGACCGCGCGGTTGTCGTCGCGCCGGAAGCGGCGGGCGGGCACGGTCTCGAGCCGGGCGAGGTCGGCGAGGGCGGCGCGCAGCGTCTCGCCGTCGTAGCCGAGGCGCTGGGCGACGACGTCCAGACGCCGCTCCATCAGCGGCTCCCAGGCCTCCTCCACGAGGCGCGTGGCGGGGGTTGGGGCGGCGCCCTCGGCCCGGAGCTGGGCGAGGTAGCACTCCCGCAGGTCGCGCGCGCCGATGCCCGTCGGGTCGAAGCCGAGCATCAGGGCGTGCGCCTCGCGCAGACGACCGTAGTCGAGGCCGCGGGCGAGGGCCAGGGTCGAGAGGTCCTCCTCGAGGAAGCCGCGCTCGTCCAGCGACTCCGCGAGGGCGGCGAAGGCCTGCAGCAGCTCGGGGTCGGACGTGGCGAGGCGAGCCTGCTCCATGAGGTGCTCGCCCAAGGAGGCGTCCCCCGTGAGCGAGTCCATCTGGTGGCGGCGGCGCTCCTCGTCCTCGGCCGTGTAGCCCTGCGAGCGGACCTCCTCGTAATAGCTGTCGTCCCAGTCCTCCTTCATCCGCTTGAGCGCCTCGAAGTCCTCGTCGCCGACCCGGAGCTCCTCGGGCGGCCCCGAGTCGGGCTCCTCGGCGGGCGGCGGCGCCTCAGGGGCGGCGGCGGGCTCGACCTCCTCGAGCAGCGGGTTGGCGGCGAGCTCCTCGCCCACGACCTGCCGGAGCTCCGTGGCGGGGACCTGCAGGATGCGGAGGGACTGCCTCAGCTGGGGGGTGAGGACGAGGCCTTGGACTTGGCGCTGGCTTTGCTGGATCCCGGGCTGGGACATCGAGGTCTCCACCCTATCGGAAGACCCCGCCCCTGCCAAGCCCGCCCTCCCGATGGGGCTTGCCCTGCCCCCCCGCCCTACCACCCTTGAAGCCACCCCTTTTTCGCGCGCATGCGACAGTTCGCCCTCTTCATCGACAACGAGGTCAAGGGACCCCACTCCGAGTACGAGGTCCAGGATATGATCTCGGCCGGCACGGTCGGCCCCGACACCCTCTGCGCCCCCGTCGGCTCGGAGGAATGGCAACCCCTCTCGGCCCACTTCACCTTCGGCAGCGGCCTGAAGCTGGCCCGGCGGGATTCCGAGGCCGCCGCGAGCGCGGAGACGGAACCCGTCGCGCCTCGCCTCGATCCCGACGTCCGCCGCCGCCTCCTCGTCTACGGGCTCGCCGACGCCGCGACGGTCGACCAGGTCTCGCCGGCCCAGGCCGACACCCTCATCGCGCAGACCGAGTCCCGCATCCGCCGCGCGATCGCCGCCTGGCGCGTCGCCGCCGTGGCCAGCCTCGCGGCCGGCGCCCTCGCCGGTTGGCTCGGCCTCGGCCATCCCGCCGCGCGCGGCGCCCTGGGCGATGTCGCCGACACGGCGGCGCTCGACGAGCCCGCGGCGCTCAAGCGCTGGGCCCGGCTCAAGGACGAGGCCCGCCGTTTCGCCAAGAACTCGGCCGAGGCCCTCGCCGCGCCCTTCTCCCCTCCCGAGGGCGGGACCGACGCCACCGCCACGCTGCTCGGGCGCCTGGTGGTCGACGAGGAGAAGGCCCACATCGTCACCGGCAAGGTCGTGCTCTCGCCCGACGCGCTCGTCGCGCCCCTCGCCACCCACGGCATCACCCTGGGCGACTCGGTGGCCGTCCTGCGCTTCGCCGCGGACATCCCCGAGCCCCAGCTGCTGCTGGCCGCTCGCCAAGCCGAGACGCTCGCGCTCGTGCTGTCGCCGCTGATGGACCAGGCGGGCTTCGCCCAGGAGCTCGAGAAGGCGCTGGCCGGCTTCCCCGACAGCGCCGACGTGCCCGAGGCAGCCCGCCTCCGCGCGGAGCTCGCCGCGCTGCGCATCGCCGACCTGCCCGCGGCGATCGACAAGGTCCGCTTCCGCGCCGCCGCCGCCGAGAAGGTGGGCAAGGGCGAGGGCCCCAAGGTCGGCCAGCTCTCGCCGCCGGCCCACGCCGACTGGGCCGTCAAGGTCCGCGCGTTCGGCGGCGAGCTCGAGTCGCTGCGCGACCGCATCCGCATCAACGTCAACCCCGCCGCCCGCGGCGAGGTCTGGAGCGAGTTCAACCGCGGCCCCGGGGCGGAACTCGCCGCCTGGGCCCTGGCCAACGCCAGCCAGACCTTGGTGACGGACAAGGACTCGGGCTTCCGCATGACCGAGGCGCCCGCGCTCAAGCCCGAGGCCGCCTCCCGCCGCCTGCTCATCCGCCTGCGGATCCAGGAGGACGTCGTCTTCCTCCCCTGGGACTCCGCCTTCGCCAAGGTCGAGGACCTCGCCTCGGAGCGCATCCCCAACGCCACCTTCCTCGAGCGCGAGTCCTACCGCGTCGTGGGCAAGGCCGAGGTCGGCGGTCGCCGCCTCGTCCATCGCGGCGAGGTCGGCGGCCGAATGCTGACCGTGACGCGCGAGTCGCCCCGCTGGCACTACCTCTCCGTGGGCCGCGAGCGCGACACCGAGCCCCTCCTCTTCCGGGTGGACGCGGCCCGCTTCGCCAAGGCCGAGATGGGGCAGCCCGTGCCCGTGGCCGAGCTCTCCCGCCTGCCCCTCCACGCCAAGCTCACCGAGTCCGCGCCCTGCGCCGGCATGACGGCCGAGTGACCGCGACCCCCTTCACCCCATGAGAACCCTGATCCCCACCCTAGTCCTCGCCCTCGTCGCCGGTCTCGCCGGCGCGGAGGAACCCCGCAAACCCGTCATCGCCCTCGTCCCCAAGGGCGCCAGCCACGTCTTCTGGAAGACGGTCGAGGCCGGCGCCCGCGAGGCCGCCGCCGAGCTCGGCGTCGAGCTGCTCTGGTCCGCCCCCGCCAAGGAGGACGACCGCGCCCAGCAGATGGCGATGGTCGACACCCTCGTCATCCGCAAGGTCGACGCCCTCGGCCTCGCCCCCCTCGACGCCGTCGCGCTGCGCGACAAGGCGGCGCGCGCCACCGAGCAGGGGATCCCCGTCGCGATCTTCGACTCCCCCCTCGCCAAGCCCGAGGGCGCGGCCTTCGCCTACGTCGGCACCGACAACTTCGAGGCGGGCAAGCTCGGGGCCAAGGGCCTCGCCGCCGCCATCGGCGGCAAGGGACGCGTCATCCTCCTGCGCTACAACCCCGGCTCCGCCTCCACCGAGCAGCGCGAGGAGGGCTTCCTCGCCGGCATCCGCGAGTTCCCCGGCATCGAGGTGATCAGCTCCAACCAGCACGGCGGCGTCTCCATCGCCTCCGCCCTGGAGAAGTCGAAGTCCCTCCTGCTGCGCTACTCGGGCGACAAGGCCCCGACCGCCATCTTCTGCGCCAACCAGAGCACGACCCAGGGCATGCTGCAGGCGCTCCAGCAGCGCGGCCTCGCCGGCAAGGTCACGTTCGTCGGCTTCGACCCCACGCTCGCCCTCGTCGAGTCGCTCCGCAAGGGCGAGGTGAGCGGCCTCGTCGCCCAGAACCCCCACGCCATGGGCAAGCGCACCGTGCAGGCCCTGGTGGCCAAGCTGCGGGGCGAGGCCGTGCCCGAGCGCACCGACACCGGCTGCGTGTTCGTGACCCCGGCCAACGTCGACCAGCCCGAGGTCCAGGCGGTGGTGAAGCCCCAGCTGAACTGAGCGGATGGAGGGCTCACCGTCGGCGCGCCCCCGGCTCGAGATGCGGGGCATCGCGAAGGCGTTCGGCCGCAACCGGGCGCTGGACGGCGTCGACCTGACCGTCGCCCCCGGCGAGGTCCACGCCCTCGTCGGCGAGAACGGGGCCGGCAAGAGCACGCTGATGAAGGTGCTCTCCGGCGCGCACGCCCCGGACGCCGGCGAGATGCGGCTGGACGGGGAGGCGTACCTCCCGGGCGACCCCCAGGAGGCGCGCCGCCGCGGCGTGGGCATGATCTACCAGGAGCTCTCCATCGCCCCGCACCTCTCGGTGGCCGAGAACCTCGTCCTCGGCGCCGAGCCCCGCCGCGGCCCCTTCCAGGACCGGGCGGCCGCGCGGCGGCTGGCGCGCGAGACCCTCGCCGGCCTCGGCCACGGCGACATCGACGTCGACGCGCCCGCCGGGACGCTCTCCATCAGCCGGCTGCAGATCGTGGAGATCGGCCGCTCGCTGGCGCTGGGCTGCAAGGTGATCGTCTTCGACGAGCCGACGAGCTCGCTGGCGCAGGCCGACGTCCGCCGCCTCTTCGACCTCATCGACGGGCTCGCCGCGCGCGGCATCTCCGTCATCTACATCTCGCACTTCCTCGAGGAGGTGCGCCGCCTCGCCTCCCGCCTGACCGTGCTGCGCGACGGCCGGTCCGTCGCCACCCACCGCGTGGCCGAGGTCGACGACGCGCGCGTCGTCTCGGAGATGGTCGGGCGCGACGTCGCCGAGCTCTACCCGCGCTCCGCGCGGACGCCCGGCGAGGTCGTCCTGCGCGCCGACGTCCCCGGCCGCGGCTCCCTCGAGGTGCGGCGCGGCGAGGTGCTCGGCATCTGCGGCCTCGTCGGCTCCGGTCGCACCGAGCTCCTGCGCGGCGTCTTCGGGCTCGATCCGGGCGGGCGCCGCGAGGTCGCCGGTCGGTCGGTCGCCGGCTCGCCGCGCGCCGCCTGGCTCGCCGGCATGGGGATGGTCTCCGAGAACCGCAAGGAGGAGGGCCTCGCCCTCGCCCTCGGCATCGGCGACAACGTCTGCCTGCCCAACCTACGCGAGCTCGGGCCGGCCGGCCTGGTGCTGCCCTCCGAGCGCTCGCGCCGCGCCGCCCGCTGGATCGAGTCGCTCGGCATCCGTTGCCAGGGCCCCGACCAGCCCATCGGCCGGCTCTCCGGCGGCAACCAGCAGAAGGCGGCGTTCGCGCGCCTGCTGGAATCGGACTGCGACGTGCTCCTTCTCGACGAGCCCACGCGCGGCATCGACATCGCGGCCAAGGCCCGGATCTACCAGGCCATCGACCGTCTCGTCACCGACCCCGTCCGCCCCCGCGCGGTCGTGATGGTCAGCTCCTACCTGCCCGAGCTCCTCGGCACCTGCGACCGCATCGCGGTCATGGGCCGCGGCGGCCTCGGCGCGCCCCACCCCGTGCCCGGCACCTCCGCCGAGCGCCTGATGGCCGAGGCCACCGCCTGAACTTCCCATGAGCGAAACCCCCTCCCCCGCCCGAGCCGCCCTGCCCCGCCTGCTCGGCGCCCTGGCCCCGCTGCTCGCGCTGGCCCTCGTCTGGCTGGGCTTCGGCGTCCTGGAGCACCGGCTCAACCCCGGGACCGACCTGCTCGACGCCGCCATCTTCTCCCGCCAGGCCGTGGCCGACATCGTCCAGCAGTCCGTCGTCATCGGGATCGGCGCGATCGGCATGACCTTCGTCATCGTCGCCGCCGGCATCGACCTCTCCGTCGGCTCGGCCATCGCCCTCTGCTCGGTGGTGGCGGCCAAGCTCGTCGTGGCCGGCCACGCCGCGGCCGCGGTGGTGCTCGGCACCCTCGCCGCCGGGCTGGGGGTGGGCCTGCTCATCGGCCTGCTCGTGGTGCGGGGCGGCCTGATCCCCTTCATCACCACGCTCGGCACCCTGCTCGTGCTGCGCGGCGCGGCGCTCGCCCTGGCGGACTCCCAGCCGATCAACGTGCAGGACGCGGCCTGGCTGCGCTACTGGCTCAACGGCCTCCCTCCCGGCCTGGAGTGGCTCGTCATCCCCCCGGGCGGCTGGCTGATGCTCGGCCTCGCCGCGCTGGCCGCGCTCACCCTCCGCCTCACGGTCTTCGGGCGCCAGGTCTTCGCCATCGGCTCCAACGAGCAGACGGCCCGCCTCTGCGGCGTGGCGGTGGACCGCGTCAAGCTCGCCGTCTACGGCATCGGCGGGCTCTTCGCCGGCGTCGCCGGGCTGATGCTGGCCTCGAACCAAGGCCAGGGCGACCCCACCGCCGCCAACGGCTACGAGCTCGACATCATCGCCGCGGTGGTGATCGGCGGGGCCTCGCTCAGCGGCGGCGTCGGCACCGTGCTCGGCTCGCTCATCGGCGCGCTCGTGATGACGGTCATCCGCGTCGGCTGCGGGCTCAACGGCATCGACGAGAGCACGACCCGCGTCGTCACGGGCGTGATCATCGTGGCGGCGGTCGCGGTCGACCGGCTGCGCACCCGGGCCTCGGCCGCGGCCTGAGGCTCAGCGGGCGGGATACCAGCAATCGGGCTGCGTGCAGCTGCGGAGCTGCGAGCCGGTCAGGCGGGTGACCTTGCCCGTCACGGTGTCGGCGAGCGAGAGCCAGTAGGCGTCGGTCCCGCGCTGCTGGGTCTGGACGACCACGTGCCGGCCGTCCGCGCACCAGGAGGCGCGGGAGTGGGCGAGCCCGCCCGTGCCCTGGGCGGCGACGGCGACCGCGCCCCTCGAGAGGTCGAGCACGGCGACGCTGTTCGTGCCCTCGCCGGCCTGGGTGAAGGCGATGAGGTTGCGGTCGACCCGGTTCCAGCTCGGCTCGCTGGCGTAGCCGCCGCCGGTGGCCAGCTGGGTGGCGGTCCCGCCGGTGGCGGGGATGACGAAGAGACGGGGCGAGCCCGAGACGCCCGAGGCGAAGACGATCTGCTGGCCGTCGGGCGACCACGCGGCGTCGGACTCGACGCGGTCCTCGCTCTGGAGGATGCAGCGCCGGTTGCCGCCGTTGGCGTCGGCGACGTAGAGGTCGAGGGTCTTGCCCTTGTTGGAGGAGCAGAAGGCGATGCGGCGACCGTCGGGCGAGGCGGCGCCGCCGGTCAGGGTGCCGCGCATGCCCGCGATGAGCGCGCGGGGCTGGCCCGCGGGATAGCCGACCACGTAGAGGTCGGGCAGGTTGCGCGCGAGGCTGACGAAGGCGACGCGCGTGCCGTCGGCGGACCAGCGCGGCCCGAGGTTGTCGCAGCCCAGCCGGGTCAGCTGGTGGACGCCGCGCATGAGCAGGTTGCCGGCGAGGATCTCGCGCTTGCCGACGGCGTAGGTGGAGAGGAAGGCGACGCGGGTGTCGGCGAAGAGCGGGCGGAGGTTGAAGCGTCGCCCGAGCCCGACCACCGCGGCGTCGGCCGCGCGGAGCGCGAGGTCGTTGGCGTCTCGGCCCGAGACCTCCGTCTGGAAGGCGTAGCCAGCCTGGGAGCAGGAGACGCGGCAGGAGTTGCCCGCGCGGTCGAGCTGGAGCCTGGCCGTGGCGGACGCGGACACGGTGAAGCCCCCGTGAAGGGAGAGGGCCTGGCGGACGGCCTCCGTCAGGGCCGGATCGGTGCCCTCGACGGCCACCGCGAGGCGCTGGGCGGCGAGCTGGGCGTTGACCCCCTCCTCGATGCGGACCTGGGCGGGGGCGACGGCGGGGAGGAGGCAGGCGGCGAGCGCGAGGGCGAGCAGGCGGGTCATGGCGAAAGGGATTGGAAAGGGGGAAGTTGGCCCCAAGGTTTGCCCCGAAACGCACCGACTTCAACCTGCAACCCATGGCGCTCGACAACTCGACGGCCCAGGAGGCCCTCCGCAAGGTCCGCTACCCCGGCTTCAGCCGTGACATCGTCTCCTTCGGCCTCGTCCGCGGGGTCGACGTCTCCCCCTCCGGCAAGGTCACGGTCAGCCTCGCCGTCACCACCTCCGACCGCCAGATCCCCGTCAAGCTCCACGAGGAGGCCACCGCCGCCCTCAAGGCCGCGGGGTTCCCCGAGGCCGAGGTGACCGTCTCCGTCACCGTCCCCAAGACCGCCCCGGCGGCCGCCCAGGTCGTCACCGGACCGACCTCCGAGGCCGGCGTCGGCAAGGTGAGGGCCATCGTGGCCGTGGCCAGCGGCAAGGGCGGCGTGGGCAAGTCGACCGTGTCGGTCAACCTGGCCTGCGCCCTCGCCCGCATCCTGACCGACCGCGGCCGCGCGGAGAAGGTCGGCCTGATGGACTGCGACATCTACGGGCCGTCCGTCCCCCTCATGCTCGGCGTCCGCGAGCGCCCGCTGATCGAGGGCGACGTGCTCCTGCCGCCGACGGGCTACGGCGTGAAGGCCATCTCCATGGGACTGCTCGTCGACGAGGACGCGCCCGTCATCTGGCGCGGCCCGATGGTGATGAAGACCATCTCCCAGTTCGCCTCGAACGTCCGCTGGGGCGAGCTCGACGTCCTCGTCGTCGACCTCCCCCCGGGGACCGGCGACGCCCAGCTCTCCATCGCGCAGTCCATGGCCCTCAGCGGGGCGGTGGTGGTGACGACCCCCCAGACCGCCGCGGTCTCGGTGGCCCTCCGCGGCGCGGCGATGTTCGGCCAGGTCAAGGTGCCCATCCTCGGCGTGGTCGAGAACATGAGCTACTTCGCCGACGACCAAGGCCGTCGCCAGCACCTCTTCGGGGAGGGCGGCGGCCAGAAGGTGGCCGCCCAGCTCGGCACGGAGTTCCTCGGCGAGATCCCGCTCGAGCCGGCCGTCCGACAGGGAGGCGACCACGGCATCCCCGTGGTGATCAGCCATCCCGACTCGCTCGCCGGCCGTTCCTTCAACGCCCTGGCCCTGCGCCTCCTGCAGCTTCTCGGCCAATGAGCGAGCCCGAGTCGGACGCCACCCTCTACGCGCGCTACCTCGCGGAGCGCGACGAGATCCTGCGGCACAAATGGCTGGAGTCCGAGAAAGCCGGCCGCGACATCGGCTTCGAGCAGGCGCTCGTCGACTGGGTCCGCCATCATCGCGAGGAATGGCGGAGGGCGAGGGAAGCGAAGGGGGAATAGGGGGATAGATGCCTAGGGGACTAGGGGACTAGGGGGCTAGCGCTTAGCGGTACGAGCGGTGCCAGCGGTGCCAGCGGAGGGGCCTTCGGCCCCGGTAGATTCCCCTCCGCATCCTCCGCCTCCTCGTCTTCCTCCGAATCCTCGGCTCCGCCCGCTTTCCCCATTTTTGGGAAACGCCTCATCCTTCATCCCCCTAGTCTCCTAGTCCCCTAGCCCCCTAGTCATCTGGTCCCCTAGGCATCTGGTCCCCTAGGCATCTATCCCCCTAGTCCCCTAATAAAAAAACCCCGGTCGCCCGGGGTCTTCGAAAGCTATCGGTCTATCCTCAGCTCTTGATCTCCTTGTGCAGCGTGTGGCGGCGCAGGGAGGGGTTGTACTTCAGCTTCTCGACCTTGTCCTGCATCGTCTTCTTGTTGCGGGTGGTCATGTAGCGGGACGGACGCTTGCCCTCCTTGCGGGCTTCGGAGCACTCGAGGATGACGATTTCGCGGGGCATGGTCGGCGGTCGGTTGGAAGGGACTAGGTAGGGCCCGGCCGGGGGGCTGGGCAAGGGAAAAAGGGCGAAAGCGCCGTTTGGGGCTATTTGACGGGCTTGGCGTCGAAAACCAGGACCTCGAAGGGCTCGAGCTCGACCTCGACGGGACGGCCGCGGCTCAGGCGAAGGGAGGCCAGGCGCTGGTCCTTGTAGGGGGACCTGAGGTCATGGTCGGCGGCCGCGGCGGCGGGCAGCTCGAAGACCTCGCCGGCCTCGAGGCGGATCGTCCGACGGGTGTCGTCCGGGTTGCGCAGCATGAGGGTGGCGGCGGCGGGCGTCCACGCGGCGATGCCGTAGGGCTCGAGCTTGGCCGGATCGCCCCCGACCCAGTGCGCGTCGCGCAGGACCGAGGCGCGGGCATGGGCCCACTTGGCGGCCTCGGCGACGTCGTCCCACGCCGCGGGGGTCATCATCGACGGCGTGAGGTAGAGCTCCTGGAGCATCGCGCCCGTGGCGAAATAGGAGCGGGCCTCGCGCCGCAGGTTCGCGCCGGCCTTGCT
Source organism: uncultured Opitutia bacterium (assembly GCA_903868455.1). Taxonomy (GTDB): domain Bacteria; phylum Verrucomicrobiota; class Verrucomicrobiia; order Opitutales; family UBA953; genus UBA8828. Next base: position 5,627 of record CAIPVK010000294.1, on the reverse strand, counting down.
CACGCGCGTCGCCTGGTAGGCGCGCCCGTGGACGATGCCGTGGTGCATGACGGAGTTGAGGGGGTAGAGGGGCGCGGGCACGACGAAACGGGCGCGGCACTCGGCGTCGCGGAAGGTCAGCCACTGCTCGCGGTCGTCGCCCTTGCCCATCCAGCCGACATCCGCGCTGCCGTTGCGCCAGGTGCAGTCGACGTGGTTGAGCCAGAACGGCGAGGGCCAGGTGCCGACGGTGACGTTGACGAAGAGCCGGGGATTCTCCTCGCGGAGGCGGCGCGCGATCCCGAGCAGGGCCATGAAGTGCGGCCCGACGCCGTCGCCGGCCTTGTCCCACTTGAACGCGTTGACGCCGGACTTTCGCATGAGCTCGAGGCAGCGGGCCTCGAACCAGTCGCGGTAGGCCTTGTGCGAGAAGTCGAGCTTGCCGTCCGGCGGGATGAGCCCCATGCGGCGGGCGTGCGCCGTGCGCTCCTTGTCCCCGGAATAGCCGCCGAGCGGGGAGATCCAGATGCCGAGCTTGCCGCCGGCGCGCCCCATCTCCTTGGCCAGCCCGGGCAGGCCCGTGGGGAACTTGCCCGCGTGGTCGACCCACAGGCCCTTGCCGTAGTCGTCCCACCCGTCGTCCATCAGGTAGGACAGCACGGGGACGCCGCGCTTGCGCGCGAGCTCGGCGTCGAAGGCGCGGACGACCTCGACCATGCGCTCGTGCGTGGGCGCGATGTCGTACCAGCCGTTGTAATGGAGGAACGGCGTCGACTCGCGGGCCCGCTCGCGCTCGACGTAGCGCAGGAAGGCGCGGCGCAGCTGCCCCTCGGGGGCGACGCCGACGACGGCGCCGAAGGTGGCGGAGGACGCGCCCCCGATCTCCAAGGCGCAGGCCACGGCGTGGCGGGCGCCCGAGGCGGTCTCGCGCGCGGCCGAGCCGGGCATCTCAACTCCGGCAAACAGGCCGCGACCCGCCAGGGGGCTGCCGGGGGAGGAGCCGACCTGCCGCAGGCCGGCGAGGGGGAGGTCGACGAGCTCGGCGCCCGTCAAGGGGAGGCGCGCGGCGCCCGCCTCGATCCGGATCTCCTGGCGGATATGGTTCGCGCCCTTGCGGAGCTCCGCGCGCCAGGTGACCTTGCGACCGCCCGGCTCGGCGAAGACCTGCTCGAGGGCGACGCCCGGGATGCGCTCCGCCGGACGCGCCGCGCGGGGATTGGGAACCAAGGGCACGAACCGCGGCGGCGCGACCGGACGGAAGGCGGAGGCGGCGAGATCCGTCGGCACCGCGGGTGCCGAGGCCGCGCGCAGCTGGCGCTCGCCGGCCTGGGTGGTCACATTCAGGATGCCCGAGGCCTCGCGCGCGCCGACCAGCAGGAAGCGCGCGCCCTCCTCCCAGACGAGGGCGACGGACGGACCCCACGAGAGGCCTTGGTCGGTGCCCTTGTCCAGACGCGCCGAGAGGCGCGTCGCGCCTTGCGGGAACGCCATCTCGCGGGCCGCGGCGCGGTTGGCGGCGACCTCGAGCGCGAACGGATCCGCCGCGGGCTCGAGCAAGCTCACGCGACACGAGCCGACCTCGCCTGCGGGACCGGCATGGTCCTTGGCCTCGGCCTTGGGGTTCAGCTTGCCGTAGCGGATGAGGCGGGGAACGCCGGGGAAATCGGCGCGGGGGAAGGCGGCGAGCTGGGAGAGCCCGCCCCCCTCGCGTCCGGCCAGCACTCGGACCTCGGCCGAGCCGAGCTCGATGACGATGTCGACGGCCTCGCCGACGGCGCCCGCGGGCTGGGTGCCGAGACGAAAGATCTCCGAACCGGAAAGGTCGTGCCGCTCCCCGGTCAGGCGGTTCGTCAGCTCGGCCGGACGCAGGGCGCCACCGCGGAGCTCCCATCGGAGGGCGAGCGCCGCGTTACCGAGCATCGCGCCCGAGGCGTCGAGACGGGTCTCGGGGGCGCCGGGATCGGGACCAGCGAAGGCGATGTCCTCGAAGGCCGGCAGAACCGCGGCGAGACAGGAAAGGATCAGGGCGAGGCGCATGGCGAGGAGTTAGATGGGGCGGCGAAGCGGGGCAAGCGGGTTGGGGAACGCGGGGAATAGGGGAATGGGGGACGAGGGGAATAGGGGACTAGGGGACTAGGGGACCAGCGTTCAGCGGTGTTAGCGGTACTAGCGGAAGGGCCCTCGGCCCCGTTAGATCCTCCTCCGCATCCTCCGCCTCCTACGCCTCCTACGCCTCCTCCCAATCCTCCACCTCCTCGTCATCCCTCCATTCCCCTATCCCCCTAGGCATCTAGTCCCCTATCCCCCTAGGCATCTAGCCCCCAGTCCCCCATCCCCTCCGGCGTCGCCGCCGACAAAAAAGGCGACCGAATCGGTCGCCGTGATCGGGGGCCCTTCCGGGCTCAGCCCCAAAGACGCTTCTTGTGGCGCGAGTTCTTCGAGCGCTTGCGGCGCTTGTGCTTGTTCATCTTCAACCGGCGCTTCTTTTTGAGGCTTCCCATGGGTAAAGTCCCTTGGGTTTGAACACCCCACGCCCCCGCCTCAAGCCAAATCGACGAGGCGGGTCCAGACGTCCCCGCCCCAGTCGGGCTCAAGGACGGAACGCACCGCGTCCGGATCGACCCCGTCGCCGACGAGGGCGAAGCAGGCGCTGCCGCTGCCGGTGAGCGTGAGGCCGAGGCCGAGTCGGTCGCGGACACGCTCCACGCCCTTCCGCAAGGCGGGCAAGGCGTCGAAGACGGGATCCTGCAGGTCGTTGCCGAGCGCGACCACCGAGGCGGGGTCGCCCGAGGCCAGGGCGAGGGCCAAGGCCGCCTCGGCGGCGACAGGGGAGGCGTAGGCTCCGCGCGACGCCCGCCAACGGTAGGCGTCGGGGGTGGACACGCCGAAACTCGGCTTGGCCAGAAGCAGACGGCGACCCGACCACGCCGCGGCGACCTCGGCAGGCAGGACCTCGACGCGCTCGCCCCGACCGCGAAGGACGCACGGGCGAGGGTCGACGAAGAGCGGACAATCCGAGCCGACCTCGGCCGCGATCGCGCGCAGGCGGTCGGGACCCATGGGGCGGCCCGAGGCGCGGTCGAGGAGGCGGAGGGCCGCGGCGGCGTCCGAGCTGCCGCCGCCGAGGCCGGCGCCGTGGGGCGCGCGCTTGGCGAGGGTGAAGCGTCCGACCGGCGCCTCGGGGCGGGCGCGGCGATAGGCGGCGGCGGCCTTGAGCACGAGGTTGGACCCGTCGGCCGGGACCGTCGGGTCGTCGCAGGCGAGCGACTCGGCGGTCGCGGGCTCCCACGTCAGGGTGTCGGCGAGCGACAGCGGCGCGACCACGCTCACCAACTCATGGAAGCCGTCGGGTCGACGGCCGACCACGGCGAGGGACAGGTTGACCTTGGCGGGCGCGCGCTCGGTGAGGACCACGCGGGCAAGGTGAGGCGGGACGGACTTGCAGGCAATCCGGGAACACCCGAGTCTCCACCCCGATGGCGCGCCTCCCCGCCCTGCTGCTCGCCCTGGCCGCGCTCGTCCGCGCCGACGACACCGTGGCCTCACGGCTCGAGGCATGGGACGCGAGCCTGGCCGAGCTCGACGCACGAATCGCCAACGGCTTCCTGCGCGACTCCAGTTGGTCCAAGGACGGCTCCCGCCTCTCCTACCTGTGGACCTTGCCCGGCGGCCAGATGGTCCGACGCACCGTGGCCTTGCCCGGCGGGGCCATCGCCGACCTCGACCGTGAGACCACCCAGCCCGAGGCGGTGCCGGCGGATGTGCTCGGACGCTCCTGGAGGGAGCCGCGCGGCGAGCGCAACGCAGGGACGACCGGGTGGAAGGGACCCGGCGCCGCCGGCACCCTCCGTATCGACAGCGAGCGCCTCCTGCTGACGCGCGAGGACGGCGCGGCGCGTCTCCTCGCCTCGGCCCCGAAGGACAGGCGGTGGGCGGGTCCTCCCAGCTGGTCGCCCGACGGCGCGCGCGTGGCAATCTGGCAGCGCCGCGTCGTGACGACCCGGACGCTCGAGCTACCCGGCAAGGACGGCGCGACGCGACGCGTGCCCTACCCCGTCGCCGGCGACCCGCTCCCCGAGCCGAGGCCCGTCGTGATCGATCTTTCCACGGGGGTCGTCTCATCGCCCCCGGAATCGCTGACGGGTCCCGTGCATGAGACGCGCCGGCTCGACTGGTCGCCCGACGGCAGGCGACTGCTCACGGAATTCGTGCGCCGAGGCTTCACCGGCCACGGCATCCTCGCCCACGAGGCCGGCGCCTGGCGGAAGCTCCGCGCGGAGGAACCCGGCGGCCCGCTCTACGTCTACGGCGCGCGCTACCGACTCGACCTCGGGGACGGCACCGCGCTCTGGGGGACGGAGCGCACCGGGCATCGCCACCTCGAGCGCATCGACCTCGCCACCGGCCGGACCCTGGCGCGTCTCACCGACGGCCCTTGGCAGGTCCGCGCCGTGGCCAAGGTCGATGTCCCGGCCGGCCTGGTCTGGATCATGGCGAGCGGCTTCCACCCGGGCGAGAACCCGCACCACTCGCATCTCCTGCAGGTCCGGCTCGACGGCAAGGGGGCGCCGAGGGACCTCACCCCGGGCGACGCCGAGCACGCCGTCGACCTCTCACCCTGCGGGCGCTGGTTCCTCCACGCCGCCTCGCGCGCCGACCTCCCGCCCGCCTTCGCCGTCCGCCGCCTCGCCGACGGCGCCCTGGTCGCCGCTCTCGGGAGCGGCGACGACCGCGAGGCGCGCGCCGCGGGCTGGGCGGGGCGGAGGGTGATCCGCTCGAGGGACCGCGACGGCACCTTCGACATCTGGGGCGTCGTTCACTTCCCGCGCCCCTTCGACCCCGCCAAGCGCTACCCGGTGGTCGAGAAGATCTACGCCGGACCGCACGGCGACCATGTGCCGCACGCCTACGCGCCGTGGTGGGACGGCGCGACGACCGACCTCACCCACGAGGGCTTCTTCGTCGTCCAGTGCGACGCGCGGGGCACGTTCGGGAGGGGACGCGCCTTCCAGTCGCAGGCCTTCGGCGACCTGGCCGACGGCGGCCTGCCGGATCGCGTGGCGTGGCTCCGCGAGGCGGGGCGGCGCATCCCGCAGATGGACCTCGGTCGCGTCGGCATCTTCGGCGGCTCCGCCGGCGGCCAGAACGCGGTGTGGGCGATGCTCCGCCATGGCGACACCTACAAGGCCGCGGTCGCCGACTGCGGCTGCCACGACAACCGCATGGACAAGCTGTGGTGGAACGAGCAGTGGCTGGGCTGGCCGGTCGGCCCGGCCTACGACCGCAGCCGCTGCGCCAACGAGGCGGGGCGTCTCGCCGGCCCGCTCCTGCTCACGGTCGGCGAGGCGGACGACAACGTCGACCCGCGCTCGACCTACCAGCTCGCCGAGGCCTTCCGCGCCGCGGGCAAGGGCCCGCTCGTCACATTGGAGGTCGTCCGGGGCTCGGGACACGGCGCGGGCGAGCAGCCGGCGCCCCGCGTCCTGAGGGCGGACTTCTTCCGTCGCCACCTCGGCGGGCCGCGCTGAGGCTCAGGACGCGCGCGGGTGGGCCTTGCGGTGCACCTCGCGCAGCTTCGCCAGCGTGAGGTGCGTGTAGACCTGCGTGGTCGAGAGCGAGGCGTGGCCGAGCTGCTCCTGCACGAGGCG
>CAIPVK010000293.1 GCA_903868455.1 uncultured Opitutia bacterium | reverse complement strand
GGTCAACGACTACCTCGCCCGACGCGACTCCGAGTGGATGGGCCACCTCTTCCGCTGGCTCGGCCTCACGGTGGGCTGCATCCAGAACTCGATGTCGCCCGCCGAGCGCCGCGCGGCCTACGGCTGCGACATCACCTACGCGACCGCCTCCGAGCTCGGCTTCGACTACCTGCGCGACAACGGCATGGCGTTCTCCTCCGAGGAGCAGGTCCAGCGGGAGCACTTCTTCTGCATCGTCGACGAGGTGGACTCCATCCTGGTCGACGAGGCCCGCACGCCGCTCATCATCTCCGGCCCGGTGCCCGAGGAGCGCGAGCCCGCCTTCCCGCGCCTCCGTCCCGACGTCGCCCGCCTGATCGAGCACCAGGTGCGGCTCGTCAACCGCCTCGCCTCCGAGGCCGAGTCGACCCTCGGCGGGCTCGCCGCCGGCGCCGAGCCGTCGGACGACACGGTGGACAAGCTCTGGCTCGCGAAGCACGGGATGCCGCGCAACCGCACCCTGCTACGCCTGATGGAGAACGGCCGCTGGCGCAAGGCGCTCGAGCGCCGCGAGGGCGTGCTGGCGAGCGACCTCGAGAAGGACCGCCGCTACCGCCTCAAGGAGCAGCTGTACTTCGCCGTCAGCGAGCGCCACCACGAGGCCGACCTCACGCAGCTCGGGCGCGACACCCTGCGCCCGGGCGAGCCCGACGCCTTCGTGCTGCCCGACCTCGCGAGCGCCTTCGTGGCCCTCGACGCCCAGGCCGGCCTCTCCCCGCAGGAGCGCGCCGAGCGCAAGCAGGCCGCCGAGGCCGCCTACATCAAGGCGAGCGAGGACATCCACGCCATCGGCCAGCTGCTCCGCGCCTACTCGCTCTACGAGCGCGACGTCCACTACGTCGTGCAGGACGGCAAGGTGATGATCGTCGACGAGCACACCGGGCGCATCCTGCCCGGGCGCCGCTGGAGCGACGGCCTGCACCAGGCGGTCGAGTGCAAGGAGGGCGTGCCCCTCGAGCGCGAGACCAAGACCTACGCCACCATCACCATCCAGAACTACTTCCGCCTGTACGAGAAGCTGGCCGGCATGACGGGCACCGCCGAGACCGAGGCGGCCGAGTTCCACGACATCTACGGCCTCGGCGTGGTCGCCATCCCGACCCACCGGCCCTGCGTCCGCGTCGACGAGAACGACATCGTCTTCAAGACCCGCCGCGAGAAGTACGCCCACGCCATCAAGCTCATCCAGGAGGCCCACGCCAAGGGCCAGCCCGTCCTCGTCGGCACAGCCTCCGTCGAGTCGTCCGAGACGCTCGGCCGCATGCTCGCGATGGCGCGCATCCCGCACAAGGTGCTCAACGCCAAGCAGCACGCCCTCGAGGCCGACATCGTCGCCCTGGCCGGCCAGCGCGGCGCCGTCACCATCGCCACCAACATGGCGGGCCGCGGCACCGACATCAAGCTGGGCGAGGGCGTGGCCGAGCTCGGCGGCCTCTTCGTGCTCGGCACGGAGCGCCACGAGTCCCGCCGCGTCGACCGCCAGCTGCGCGGCCGCTGCTCCCGCCAGGGCGACCCCGGCCGCTCGCGCTTCCTCGTCTCGCTCGAGGACGACCTGATGCGGCTCTTCGCCAACGCCGGCACCATCTCCAACCTGCTGGAGAAGTCCTTCAAGGAGGGCGATCCCCTCGAGCACCCCCTGCTCAACTGGTCCATCACCACCGCGCAGAAGCGCGTCGAGGCCCAGAACTACACCATCCGCAAGCGGCTCCTCCAGTACGACGACGTGCTCAACCGCCAGCGCGAGGTGGTCTACGCCATCCGCAACGGCGCCATCCGCTCCGAGGATCCCCGCCCCGTCCTCATGGACCTCGTGGCGGAGGAGATCGCCGACCGCGCGGCCGCCGTCTTCCCCGACCCCCGAGGCCCCGGCCTCCGCGAGGCCGCCGAGGGCTTCGTGGCCTGGGCGACGGGCGCCTTCCCCCTGCGCCTGACCGCGGACGAGCTCCTCGCGTTGGGCGCCGCCAAGGCGGCCGACGAGGTAGCCGGCCGCGTCGCCCGGCTCCACGCCGAGCGCGAGGAATACGAGGACCGCGACGGCCTCCGGGCGCTCGAGCGCCAGGTCGTGCTGCGCGCCGTCGACCGCAACTGGCAGGACCACCTCACCGAGATGGAGGACCTCCGCCGCTCCGTCGGCCTGCGCGGCTACGCGCAGAAGGACCCCCTCAACGAGTACAAGACCGAGGCCTTCCGGGCCTTCAGCGCGCTCCTCGGCCGGCTGCGCGCCGACGCCTGCTCGGGCCTCTTCCGCATGGCGACCTCGATGGAGGCCTTCGAGGAGACGATGCGCCGCGCGCGCGGCCAGGCCGTCGCGACCGGCCCCGAGGACCCCGCCGGGGCGCCGGCGTCGAAGCCCGCCGCCCCCGCGCCCAAGCCCCAGCCCGCGCGGCGCGAGATGCCCAAGATCGGGCGCAACGCCGTCGTGCGCATCCGCAAGGGCGAGTCGACCCAGGAGCTGAAGTGGAAGAAGGCCGAGCCGCTCGTCCGCGACGAGGGCTGGACGGTCGAGGCCGTGGTCTCGGAGTGACGCCATGGGCGGGCTCTCGCCGAACGCCCGGGCCTGGCTCGCCTCCGCGTCCTCCGCCGTCCTGCTCTTCCTCGCCTTCCTCCCCGGCGGCTTCGCCTGGGCCGGCTTCGTCTGGGCCGTCCCCCTCGCGCTCTGGGCGATGTCCGGGCCCGACCCCGTCCTCTGGCGACGCGCGACGGGAACGGCCTCGCTCCTGACCTGGGTCGCCCTCCTGGCCTGGCTGCGGCACGTTCACCCGCCGCTCGGCTGGCTGGGCTGGAGCCTTCTGTCCGCCTACTGCGGCCTCTATCTCTGTCTCTGGTGCCTCGCCCTGCGCCCGATCCTCGTCTGGGCCTCGGGTCGGCCGCTGGCCGACCGCCTGCTCGGCGTCCTCGCGCCGGCCGCGCTCTGGGTGCTGCTCGAGGCCCTGCGCGGCTGGGCGCTGACCGGGTTCGGCTGGCTCCCGCTCGCGGCGAGCCAGGCGGGCAACCCGGTGATGCTCGCGCTCTGCGAGGTCGTCGGCCCCCTCGGCCTGTCGGGCGCGCTCGTCCTCGCCAACCTCGCCTTGGCCCGTTGGATCCGGCGGCAGTTCGTCGAGACCCG
>CAIPVK010000292.1 GCA_903868455.1 uncultured Opitutia bacterium | reverse complement strand
GCCGGGCAAACGCCGCCGATTCCGCCTTGTCCCGCCGCCGCCGCGCGGACAGCGTCCCCCCGTGCTGCCCCCCTCCCAGGTCGACGAGCTCCGGCGCTTCGCCGCCCATCTCGCGGACGTCGCCGGCGAGGTCGTGCGCGCCGCCTGGGCCCGGCCGGGCATCGAGGTCGAGACCAAGGCCGACGGCTCCCCCGTGACCGTCGCCGACCGCGAGGCCGAGCGCGCCATGCGCGCGGCGATCGCGCGCGCCTTCCCCGCGCACGGCGTCGTCGGCGAGGAGTTCGGCGCCGAGCGCGCCGACGCCGAGCTCTGCTGGGTGCTCGACCCCATCGACGGCACGAAATCCTTCGTCTCGCGCGTCCCGCTCTTCGCCATCCTCGTCGGCCTGCGTTTCCGGGGCGAGCCCCTCCTCGGCGTCATTGACCAGCCCGTCCTGCGCGAGCGCGCCGAGGGCGACGGTCGCACCGCCACCCTCAACGGCAAGCCCACGCGCGTCGCGGACGCCCCCCTCGCCGAGGCCGTGGTGGTGACGACCGACGCCGAGAACATCCGTCGCCACCATCCCGCCGCCGACTGGGCGGGCCTCGCCGCCGGCTGCGGGTTCGTCCGCACCTGGGGCGACGGCTACGGCCATCTCATGCTGGCCGCCGGTCGCGCGCACCTGATGGCCGACCCGGTGATGAACCCCTGGGACCTCGTCCCCGTCCTGCCCGTCCTGCGCGGCGCCGGCGCCACCGTCACGTCGTGGGACGGCGGGGATCCCGTCGCCGCCGGCAACGTCCTCGCCGCCGCCCCGGCCCTGCACGCCGCCGCCCTCCGCCGCCTCCGCGGCTGATCAGCGTTCCGGGAAGGGCAGCTCGGAGAGGTGGACGCGCGCGTCGCGGATGCGGCCGTTGGCCATGTCCGCGCGCGGCAGCAGGCGGACCGCGCCGACCTCGACCGAGGCGCCGAGGTCGAGGACGACGACGTGCGGCGGCGGCGTGGCCTCGCCGCGCCAGCGCGAGTGCCAGTAGGTCTCCGGCTTGCCGTCGAGGAGGTTGTCCGCGAGGCCGTTCTCCGCCACGCGCTCCTCGCTGCTCGCGTAGGTCACGCGCCAGGCCTGGCGCGGCAGCGGGGTGCCGTCGGCCCCGAGCAGCTCGAGCTCGGCGAGCGAGCCGTGGGGCTGGCCGTCGAGCGAGGCGTGGACCTCGAGCGCGAGGTGGCGGCCGCGCGCCGCGGGCTCGAGCCGCACCGTCGCCCAATCGCGCCCCGGCTCCAGCCGGAAGCTCGCCGTCGCCGCCTCGGGCAGGCGGATCTCCTGGCCGGGCCGCCGGTTGGCGCGCGGCAGGTGGGGCGCGCGCAGCTCGTCGAGGATCGGCTGGTCGAGTCCCGCGACGTAGGGGTCCTCCGGCCCCTCGAGGTCGAGGAGCACGAGCTCGTTGGCCCCCTCGCGGATCCAGCAGCCCGGAAGGTAGAGCGTCTGGGTGGGGCCGATGCTCCAGAAGCGGCCGAGCGGACGGCCGTTGACCCAGGCCAAGCCCTTGCCCCAGCCGCGCAGGTCGAGCCACGTGTCCTTGCCCGCCTCGGCCCGGAAGGTCGCCCCCCACCAGGCGGGCCCCCGCGGCTCGCGCGCCTCCCAGCGCAGGCCGGAGGGCGGGGGGCCGTCGGTCGGCACCGCGTGGAAGACCCAGCTGTCGAGCGTGCGTCGCGCGCCCGAGGCCGACTCCAGCGCCGCGCCGCGGATCCCCTTGAGGTCGTGCAGGCCCGGCCCGAAGTTCACCCGGCCCATCTCCTCGACGAGGACGTCGAGCCGCGCCGGCCGCTCGCGCGCGGGCAGGCCGACGGGGGTGTCGCCGACGCGCCGGTCGACCTTGCCGACCAGCCGCCCCTCGACGAACACCCAGGCGAAGTCCGCCACGCCGCGCAGCCGGAGGATGTCCGCCGGGCCGGCGGGGATCGTGCACGCGTAGACGCCGACCCCGTGCCCCAGGCCGTTGGCCTCGAAGTTCAGCCGCGCGCCCCTCGGCAGCAGCGTCGGTCGCGGCAGGTTGGCCAGCACCTCGGCGGAGGCCGTCGCGGCCACGCGCGCGAACCGCTGGGTCGGAACGGGCGGCGGGGGCTCGGGCAGGGTCTCGCCCGCGGGCAGGCGCGCGGCGATCAGCGCCCGGATGGCGTGGAAGAGCTCGCGCGGGCGCCCTTGCTCGTCGACCGGCGCGTCGAGGTCGTAGCTCGTCGCCTGGGGCGCGAAGGGCGGGCTGTTCGCCCCGGCCTGCGGGCCGAAGGTGGTGCCGCCGTGGAAGGCGTAGAGGTTGAAGGAGACGTCGTTCTCCACCATCCAGCGGAGGTCGCCGAGGAAGCGGTCGCGCTGGCCGCGCGAGTGGGGCTTGCCCCACGTGTCGAACCACCCCGGGTAGAACTCGGCGACCCAGGCGGGATTGGCGGGCATCGCCTTGCGCAGCTCGCCGAGGCCGCCGGCGGGGTCGCTCCCGAGGGCGACGCCGCCGAAGAGGCCCGGGTCGACGGGGCGGACGCGCGCCGGAGTCTCCAGCTCGAAGACCGGCACGTCGAGCCCGCCCCGGCGCAGGGCCGCGGCGAGCGCGCCCGCGTAGCCCGGCTCCCGGCCGTACGAGGCGTGCTCGTTCTCCACCTGCGCGAGGATGATCGGCCCGCCCCGCGTCGCGGCGAGGGGCCCGAGCTCGCGCCCCACCGCCTCCATCCAGCGCTCCGCCGCGGCGAGGTGGCGCGGGTCGGTCGTGCGCAGGAAGCGGTCGCCCGGGCGGGCGTCGCGCAGGATCCACCACGGGTACCCGCCGAGGTCCCATTCCCCGCAGACGTAGGGGCCGGGCCGGACGATGACCCGCAGCCCGAGCCGGGCCGCCTCGCGGCAGAAGGCCCCGACGTCCCTCGGTCCCGACCAGTCGAGGCGCCCGGGCGCGGTCTCATGGTGGGCCCAGACCACGTAGGTGCTGACGGTGTCCAGGCCGGCCGACCGGGCCAGGGCGAGGCGGTGCGCCCAGAGGTCGGGCGGGACGCGCGCGTAGCTCACCTCGCCCGAGCGGATCACCTCGGGCTTGCCCGCGCGCCGGAAGCCGCCGGCCGCGACCTCGACCGGCTCCGCCGCGCCCGCGAGCGCGGCCAGGAGGAGCGACGCGAGCGCCGCCCGCATGGTCAGCGCCGCTTCCCGAGGCGGATGGCGAGCGAGCGCCCGTGGGCGTCGAGGCGCTCCATCGCGGCGAAGGCCGCCACCGTCGGCGCCGCCTTGCGCAGGCTGCGCGCGTCGTAGCGGACGACGCTCGTGCGGCGGAGGAAGTCGGTCACCCGCAGGCCGCTGAAGAAGCGCCCGCCGCCGCCGGTCGGCAGCGTGTGGCTCGGGCCCGCGACGAAGTCGCCGAGCACGGTGGGCGTCTCGTGCCCCAGCAGCATCGCGCCCGCGGTCGTGATCGCGCCGGCGAGCCCGGCCACGCGCGCGGGCGCCACCATCAGCTCGAGGTGCTCGGGCGCCACGAGGTTGGCCACGCCGGCGGCGTCGCCGAGCCGGCGGACGAGCACCGTGAGGAGGCGGTCGTCGAGGATGCGCCGGACCTTGGCGCCGTGGGCGAGCGACGCGCACTGGCGCGCGGCCTCGGCCAGCACCTCGGCGGGCAGCTCCGCGCGGTCCGTCACGAGGTAGAGCTTCTCCTTGCCGCTGCCGTGCTCGGCCTGGGCGCAGAGGTCGGCCGCGACCCACGCGGGGTCGGCGGTCCGGTCGGCGATCACCATGACCTCGCTCGGCCCGGGCAGGAGGTCGACGCCGACCTCGCCGAAGAGCTGGCGCTTGGCCTCGGTCACGTACGCGTTGCCGGGTCCGAACACCTTGTCCACCGCCGGCACCGAGGCGGTGCCGAGCGCCATCGCCGCGATCGCCTGGATGCCGCCCACGCGGTAGGCCTCGCGCACGCCGCAGAGATGGAGGGCGGCGAGCAGGTCGGGGTGCACCGCGCCGCCGGGGCCGGGCGGCGTGCAGGCCACGACCTCGGGGACGCCCGCGACGTCCGCGGGGACGGCGGTCATGACGACGGTCGAGACGAGCGGCACCTGGCCGCCCGGGATGTAGAGGCCGCAGCGGCGGATGGGCAGGTGGCGCTCGCCCACCAAGGCGCCGTGCCGGTTTCGGGCCGTCCAGCCCTTCGGCAGGGTGCGGCGGTGGAAGTCGCGCACGGAGGCGATGGCCGCCGCCAGGGCGCGCCGGCGGTCGGCGGGCAGGGCCTTGGCCGCCGCGGCCAGCTCGGCCTCGGGGATGCGCAGCTTCGCGGCGGTCAGCCGGGCGCCGTCGAACTTGGCGGTGGCGGCGAGCACGGCCGCGTCGCCCCGGCGGCGGACATCGGCGATGACGGCGGCCGCGGCGTCGCGCACCGCGGGCTCGGGCGCGCCGGTGCCGACGAAGGCGCGGAGGCGGGCCTCGAAGCCCGTTTCCCAGCTGCGGAGGAGGGGCATCGCGGGCTCAGCGCACGGGGAACTCGAAGGACGCGTCGGGCATGTCGCCGTTCACCACGACCTTGTCGAAGGTGATCGTGCCCTGGAACGCGCCCTTCGGGTCGACCACGCGGACCACCTTGGGGAAGCGGATGCCCTCGACCGTCTGGGTCTCGGCCTCGACCTGGCGCTCGAAGGTGCCGTCGGGGCGGAGGTAGTCGGTCGCGACCAGCTCGTGGGTCTTGGCGTCGAAGTGGCGGACGAGCGTGTAGCTCGGGCCCGAGGTGTAGCTCACCGACACGACGTCCTTGCCCTCGACCTTGGAGGCGGGCTTGGCGGCGGCGCGGAAGCCGGCGGGGACGCCGTAGAAGGACAGGTCGGTCAGGGCCATGTCGCGCAGGTTGGCCGCGACCTCGAAGGGCAGGACGCGCGCCGCGGCGCGCTCGCCGGTGACGAGGTTGGACTGGCGCCCCCAGGCCTCGCGGCCGTCGGTGACGAGCGTGAGCTCGGCCTTGAACTCCTTGTCGTAGCGGAACTCGCGGCGCTTGCCGCCCGCGGCGACCTCGAGGATGAAGGACTGGAGCGGCGCGCCGGTCTCGTCCGCCACCTTGCCCTCGAAGTGGAGGGTGCGGGCCCGATCGAGGTAGGTCGCGTCCTTGGCCACGGCGGCGCGCGCCTTGGCGATGATGGCCGCCGCCTCGGGCGTGGCCTGCGCCTGGAGCGAGGCGGCGAGGACGAGGAGGACGGGGATGAGGCGGTTCATGGTCCCCGCATCCTGCCGGGACCTCGCCCGCTGGCAAGCCTCAGGCGGCGTCCCGGGCCGCCCGTAGGAGGTCCCCCACCTCGGCGCGGCCCTCGTAGAGCGCCTTGCCCACGATGGCGCCGTCGAGATGGCGCCGGACCCGGGCCAGCTTGGCCAGGCGGACGATGTCGTCCCGTCCGGCCACGCCCCCCGAGGCGATCACCCGGGCGGGGCAGGCGTCCAGCATCCCCTCGAGCGAGGCCCAGTTGGGGCCCGAGAGCATGCCGTCGGTCGCGATGTCGGTGAAGATGACCGCCCCGACCCCCAGGTCTGCCGCGGCCTTGGCCAGGTCGGTCGCCCGCACCGAGGTCACGTCCTTCCAGCCCCGGACGGCGACGAGGCCGTCCTTGGCGTCGATGCCCACCGCCAGGCGGGGGCCGTGCGCCTTGGCGACCGCGGCGAGGAACTCGCGGTCCGACGCGGCGCGGGTGCCGACGATGACGCGGGAGGCGCCGGCCTCTAGCGCCGCCTCGACCGTGGCGAGGTCGCGCAGGCCGCCGCCGAACTGGACCTTGGGCCCGAGCGCGGCGATCTGGCGGAGCGTGGCGAGGTTGCGCGGCGCCCCCTCGAACGCGCCGTCGAGGTCGACGACGTGGATCCACTCGGCGCCCGCCGCGGCGAACCGGCGCGCGGGCTCGACGGGATCGTCGTGGTAACGCGTGACGGCGTCGTCGCGACCCTGGGTCAGGCGAACGCAGCGGCCGCCGCGGATGTCGATGGCAGGGTAGAGGAGCATGGGGGAGCGGGGAGCGAGGAGCGGGGAGCGAGGAGCGAGGAGCGGGGAGCGAGGAGCGGGGAGGTCGAGGACGACGAGGAGGCGGAGGAGGACGAGGAGGCGGACGAGGCGGAGGAGGGGATTAAGGGATGAAGGGATGAAAAGATGAAGGGAGAAAAGGAGCGGGAGGGAGCGAGGAGCGGGGAGCG
>CAIPVK010000291.1 GCA_903868455.1 uncultured Opitutia bacterium | reverse complement strand
TGCCGCCCTCGGGCAGGGCGTAGGGCGGGCGCTTGACCAGCGGGGTCGCGCCGGCGGCGAAGCCGAGGTCGCGCACGCCGAGCAGCGGCACGCCGGATTCGACCAGGACTTTCCGCGGGGCGACGGCGACGGCGTTCGCGGTCGCGGTGGCGAGGTCCGAGGCGGGCGTCAGCTGAAGCGCCTCGGTCGAGGGCGCCGGGGCCGGGGAGACGAGCCAGCCGACGCAGAGCCGGGTGTCGGGCGTCGCCGGATCCCAGAGCCGCAGACGCTTGTCCGCGGGCCGTCCGCCCGTGCCCGTCATCCACACGCCCGTCCACCACCGCCGGTCGGCGTTGAGCGTGGCGGCGGGACTGAGCGAGGAGAGGTAGGTGTTGCGGGTCGTGCCCGCGGCGGCCGGGTCAAAGAGGTCGGCCCGCGCCGTCACGCGCTGGTCGTTGCCCGCGAGCAACTGGAGCTGGGCGAGGGCGAGGCGGGCGGACGCCACCGCGTTGAGGCGGGCCTGCCTTCCCGCCGCGGTCGAGGCGGCGATGCGCGACTCCAGGGTGAGGAAGCCGGCGACGCTGAGGAGCACGAGCACGAGCAGGCCCATGACCGCGAGGGACAGGACCAGCGAGAAGCCGCGCCGGGGGGACTTCATTAGCCTATAATTGTGTCCAATTCCCGACATAAGGAAAGGTCGGTCGCCCAAAGGGGGTGGGCAGTTTTTGTTGCCAGATGGATTTTCCCCTTCCGAGCCCCGCGCCCGCGAACCAACCTCGGGACATGTCCGCCCCTCTCAAGACCCTCGCCGGAGCCGTCCACGTGCTCTCCCAGGAGGCCGCCTTCTCCGAGCTCGCCGCCCGCATCAACGCCCTCCCGGGGCCCCATCCGTCCGTCGCCATGAGCGGCGGGTCGACCCCGAAGGCGTTCTTCCGATGGGCGGTCGAGACCCGGGCGCTGACCTCGGACGCCCTGGCCCGGGTCGACTGGCATGTGAGCGACGAGCGTTGCGTCCCCCTCGATTCCCCCGACTCGAACTTCGGCAACCTCGCGCGCGGCCTGCTCGATCCCCTCGGCATTCCCTCGGCCCGCCGCTTCCCCTGGCCGGTCGACCTCCCTCCGGCCGAGGCCGCCGCCGCCTACGAGCGTTTCTGGCGCGTGGCCGGCCGCGAGCGCGTCTTCGACCTCTGCGTGCTCGGCATGGGCGACGACTCGCATATCGCCTCGCTCTGGCCGGGCTGCCCGCTGACCGCGGCCGACGGCGCCTCGCGCTTCGCGGCGACGGAGTGGCCGGGCCGCGGCTGGAGGCTGACCCTCACCCCTTCCGGCTTGGCGCTCTGCGATCGCATCCTGTTGCTCGCCTCCGGCGCCGCCAAGGCGCCGGCCCTGCGCGCGGTCTGCGCCGATCCCGTCGTCGAGCTCTCACGCCATCCCGGGCAGGTGCTGCGAGGGCTCGCCGCGCGGGTCGAATGGTTGGTCGACGCGGCGGCGGCGGAGGGATTGAAGGGATGAAGGGGTGAAGGATTAAAGGGATGAAGGATTGAAGAGATGAAGGGGTGAAGGATGCGGAGGAGGCGGAGGAGGGGTGAAGGTGGGGCTGGCTCGCCGAGACGGCCGTGGGCTGGAGGGTGGGTGAACTGACTAAGAGGACGAAGGGGACTAAAATGGGGAAGGGGACTGAAAGACGAAGGGATGAAAGGATGAAGGGATTAAAGGGACGAAGATATGAAGGGATGAAAGGGTTGCGGAAGGGTGGGGTGTCGTCTCAATCATCGCATGGAGCCGACCTCCCTTCTCGACGCCGCCGGCGGGTTCGTCTGGCCGCTCGGGGCCTGCTCGTGCGTCGCCGCCTATGTGACGATCGAGCGCGCCCTCGCCCTCCGCGACGCCCGCACGCTCGATGACGCCGTCCTCGCCGCGGCGCGGGAGGGACGGCTCCCCGCCGCCTCGCCCGAGACGCCCGCGGGCCGCCTGGTCGCGGCCTGGAAGGCCGGCGCCACCGCCGAGGGGCTCCGCGCCCTCGCCGCGGCCGAGGTCGTCCGCCTCCAGCGCGGCGTCTTCCTCCTCGATTCCGCGGTGGCCCTCGCCCCCTTGCTCGGCCTACTCGGCACCGTCGTCGGGCTCGCCGGCCTGTTCACGGGCGGCGGCCTGCCCGGCCCCGAGCGCCTCACCGAGGGCTTCGGCCTCGCGCTCAGCACGACCATGATCGGACTGGGCGTCGCCATCCCGGCCCAGCTCGCGGCCAACTGGCTCGCCCGCCGCGTCGAGGTCGTCGCCGCCCGCATCGGGCTCCTCGTCGAGGCGCTCGAGCGCGCGCCCCGCGCATGACGTCCGTCCGCCTCCGCCGCGCCGTCATCAACGTCGTGCCCTTGCTCGACGTGCTGGTGGTGATGGTGTTCTTCCTGCTCGTCACCTTGCGGGCCAACGACCCGCGCGCCCTGCAGGTCACGCCCCCCGCCGCCGCCTCGGCCGCCGAGACCTCGCTGGCGGGCGCGGTGGTCGTCGCGGTCGACGCCAAGGGCGCCCTCTTCGTCGACGCCAAGCCCGTGTCGCGCGACGGCCTGGGCGCCGCCCTCAGGTCGGCCCTCGCCGACCGTCCGGCCAAGGAGGTGGTGGTGGTCGCCGACGAGCGCGCCTCCACCGGCGACACCGTCCGCGCGGTCGACGCCGCGGTGCTCGCGGGGGCGGCGGTCAGGATCCAGGCGCGCAAGGGGGAGTGAGGAGCGGGAATCGAGGAGTGGGGAGTGAGGGGCGGGAAGTGGAGGCGGGATGCGTTGCCGCAAAAGATCCACGGCAACCTCCGGAGTTTCTCTCAAAAGAAACCGAGCGCAGCGAGGACTCGCCCGCCGACCCCGCGGACCCCGCCGTACCGCTGATGACTCCCCGCTCCTCGCTCCCCACTCCCCGCTCCCCTCTCCTCCTCCTTGCCCTTCCCGTCCGCCGTTCCACTATCGTCCCCATGCCTTCCGATTCTCCCCGCCTGACCGAGGCCACCCGCCTGCTCCAGGCCTTTTCCCAGGCCCATGGCGCGCCCGGCCATGAGGACGCCGTCCGCGCGCTCCTCCTGCGCGAGCTGCCCGCCCGTCGGCCGAGCTTCGACCGCCTCGGCTCGACCCTGCTGGCCTCGCCGCGCGCGGGCAAGGGCCCCAAGGTCGTCCTGACCGCGCACATGGACGAGGTCGGCTTTCTCGTGCAGGAGATCACGCCCGACGGCTTCCTTCGCCTCGCGCCGCTCGGCGGCTGGCCCGACGGCGTCCTCGCCGCGCAACGGCTCCGCGTCCTCTGCCGCTCCACCGGACGCGAGATCGTGGGCGTGGTCGGCGCCCTGCCGCCCCACCAAGGCGGCCAGCAGGCCGCGTCCGTCGACCGCCTCCTCGTCGACATCGGCGCGCGCTCCCGCGCCGGCGCCCACGCCGCCGGCGTGCGCCTCGGCGACCCCGTGGTCCCCGACG
This sequence comes from uncultured Opitutia bacterium, assembly GCA_903868455.1. Lineage (GTDB taxonomy): Bacteria > Verrucomicrobiota > Verrucomicrobiia > Opitutales > UBA953 > UBA8828. The sequence goes on along the minus strand of CAIPVK010000291.1, from coordinate 1,642 downwards.
GACCCTTCGCCCCGCTCGCCGAGCCCGGGCTCGTCGCCGGCAAGGCCTTCGACAACCGCGCGGGCATGGCGGCCCTCGCGCTCGCCACGCGCGAGCTCGACGAGGCGTCCGCGCCCCCGCCTTGCGACGTCCTCGCGCTCGCCACCGTGCAGGAGGAGGTCGGCTGCCGCGGCGCCGAGACGGCCGCGCGGCTCGCCGAAGCCGACGTGGTCATCGTGCTTGAGGGCCCGCCGGCCGACGACCTTCCCGGCATGAGCCCGGCCTCGGCCCAGGGCGCGCTCGGCAAGGGCGTGCAGATCCGCGCCTACGACCCGACCGCCATCATGAGCCCGCGCCTGCTCGACCTCGCGGTCGTCGCCGCCGAGCAGGAGGGCATCCCGCACCAGGTGACGGTCCGACGCACGGGGGGCACCGACGCGCGGTCCTTCCAGCGCCACGGTCTCGGCTGCCCGGTGATCGTCCTCGGCGTCCCCGCGCGCTACATCCACACCCACCACGCCGTCCTGGACACGGCGGACCTGCTCGCGACCGTCGACCTCGCCCAGGCGATGGTCCGCCGCCTCGACGCCGCCGCGGTCGCCGGGCTGGTCCGCTTCGGCTGAGCTTGGCCTCCTGCCGCCTCAGCCTCCGCGTCGTCCCCGGCGCGTCCCGCACCGAGGTCGCGGGTCGACTGGGCGACGCCCTCAAGGTCCGGGTGGCCGCGCCTCCCGAGTCCGGCGCGGCCAACGCGGCCCTGCTGGCCTTCCTCGCCGGGCGGCTGGGCCTGCCGCGGCGGGCCGTCACGCTGGTCGCCGGCGCGGCCTCCCCGCGCAAGGCCGTGGCCGTGGAGGGGCTGGACGCGGCCGAGGCGGAGGCCCGGCTCCTCGGCTGACACCGCTTCCCGCTTGCCCCCGTCGGCGGGGCGGGGATTGTGCCCCCATGAGCGCCGCGAAGAAGTCGCCCAAGCCCGCCGACGACCTGTCCCTCGAGGAGGCCATGGCCCGCCTCGAGGCCATCGTCGAGTCGATGGAGGACGGCGAGGTGCCCCTCGACACGCTGGTCGCCCGCTACGAGGAGGGCATGCGCCTCCTCCAGTCCTGCGAGGAGAAGCTCGGCGCCGCCGAGCTCCGGATCCGCGAGCTGGGCGGCGACGGCGAGGCCGAGGGCGACGAGGACGAGGCGGCCTGACCATGGCCCTGCTGCCCTCCATCCGCGGTCCGGAGGACGTCCGCGGCCTGCCCGCCGACCGCCTGCCGGAGCTCGCCGCCGAGATCCGCGCGCGCCTCATCGAGGTCACGGCCCGCAACGGCGGGCACGTCGGCCCCAACCTCGGCGTGGTCGAGCTGACCCTCGCCCTCCACCGCGTCTTCGAGACCCCGCGCGACAAGTTCGTCTTCGACGTCGCCCACCAGGGCTACGTGCACAAGCTCCTCACCGGCCGCGGCGGCGAGGACTTCGGCCGCATCCGCCAGACGGGCGGCCTGAGCGGCTTCCTCAACCGCGACGAGAGCCCGCACGACGCCTTCGGCGCCGGCCACGCCGGCACCGCGCTCTCCGCCGCGGTCGGCTTCGCCAACGCGCGCGACCGGCTCCGCGAGCCGAGCCACGTGGTGGCCGTGATCGGCGACGCCGCCCTCACCTGCGGCGTGACCCTCGAGGCGCT
>CAIPVK010000290.1 GCA_903868455.1 uncultured Opitutia bacterium | reverse complement strand
TGGTGGGCGTTGACGGGGTAGACGTCGAGGATGCCGCCGCGCAGGGCGAACTCGCCGGGCCGCTCGCAGGCGCTCTCCGAGGCGTAGCCCATGCCCGCGAGCCGCGCCGCGGCGCGGCGCAGGTCGATCCGATCGCCCTTGGCCACGAGCAGCTCGTCCTCGCCGTCGCCGCCCGGCGTCTCGCGGGCGAGCGCGCCCGGCAGGCACGCGAGCACGACCGGCCGCCCCGGCGCCGCGCCGCCGTGGCGCAGCTCGGCGAGCGCCGCGAGCAGGTCGCAGTCGGCCTCGAAGGTCGCCGTCGCCGCGTCGGGCTCGCCCACCGCCCGCAGCGAGGGCGTCTCGCCGGCGAGCAGGCGGAGAAGGTGCCCCGTCTCCTCCGCCACGCGCTCGGCCGTCCCGAGGTCGCGAGCGAGGACGACGATCGCCGGCCGCCCCGCGCCGTGGGCGCACGCCGCCGGCGCCGCGGCGCAGGGCGCGGCTCCGGTCAGGCGGAGGCGGAGCGGGGGCATGGGAGTGCGGGGAGCGGGACGTGCCGAAGGAGCAAGGGGTTGCCGTCGGGGCAAGTCGGCGGGCATCCCGCCCGCGTGGCTCGGACCGGGCACCCGTGCCGGAGGTGGGACTCGAACCCACACGCTTTAAGGGCGGCTGATTTTGAGTCAGCTGCGGCTGCCATTTCGCCACTCCGGCCGGGACGGAGGGGTATGGCGGGCGGAAAGGGCGGGGGGAAGCCCTAAAAAGCGGCCCTGGCCGGCCGAATCCCATACCCGGCGAGGTTTTGCTTGTCAAAGCCGCCCGGGGTTCCCAAGTTCAACCTTCCCTTTCCCTCGGGCGAGGCGCGGCCGGAACCTCCGGGCCCGTGACTCACCGGGACGCCATTCAACCATGAAGCAGCTCCAACTCACCGTCAAGAACCGCACCGGCGAAGGCCGCGGCGCCTCGCGCCGTCTCCGCGTCGCCGGGGCCATCCCCGCCGTCATCTACGGCAAGTCCGGCACCAAGCTGGTGTCCGTCGACGCCAACGAGTTCCGCCTCCTGATGCGCGCCAAGGGCCCGTCCGCCGCCCTCATCGAGCTCTCGCTCGAGGGCTCGGGCAAGCTCCTCTCCCTCATCAAGGAGTTCCAGCGCCATCCCATCACCACCAAGTTCCTCCACCTCGACCTCCAGGAGATCGACCCTTCCTCCCCCATGGTGGCCGACGTCCCCGTCCGCCTCGTCGGCGAGCCGGTCGGCGTCCGCATGGACGGCGGCACGCTCAACCAGGTCTCCCAGACCGTCAAGGTGCGCTGCCTCCCCAAGGACCTCCCCGAGATCATCGAGGTCGACGTGGCCGAGATGAAGGTCAACGAGTCCATCCACGTCGGCGAGGTCAAGGCCCCCGCCGGCATCACCTTCGTCGGTGACAAGAAGCGCGTCGTCGCCGTCGTCACCGAGATGGCCGAGGAGGAGGTCGTCGAGACCCCCGCCGCCGGCGCCGCTCCCGCCGCCGATGGCGCCGCCCCCGCGGCTGGCGCCGCCCCCGCGGCCGGTGCCGCCGCCG
>CAIPVK010000289.1 GCA_903868455.1 uncultured Opitutia bacterium | reverse complement strand
GCGGCGCGACCACCCAGGCGCCTTGGCGCAGCTCGCGCTCGAGCTGGCCCGCGGACCAGCCGGCGTGGCCGACGTAGGCGCGGAGGCGGCGGGCGGGTTCGGCGAGCGCCCGGGCGGCGTCCGCCTCGTCGAGGCCGAAGCGGATGTCGGCGAGCGCGGCGGGGGCGATCGTCCACGCGGCGAAGGCGAGCCGGTCCTCCTGGACGGGGCCGCCCGAGTGGAGGGGTACGGCGCGCAGGGGGCCGTCGCGGAAGCGCCGCTCGACCTCGCCCAGGTCGCGGCCGAGCGGGCGGTTGAGGATGACGCCGAAGGCCCCCTCCGAGGCGTCGTGGGCGTGCAGGAGGACGGCCGTGCGGCGGAAGGCGTCGTGCTCGAGCGAGGGATGCGCGAGCAGCACCTGGCCGGCGAGGCGGGCGGGCACGTTCAGGCGAGCTGGCGGACCTTGATGCCGGACTGCGCGAGGAGCTCCGCCACGATGGGGTCGTTGCGGTAGTCGTGGCGGTAGCGGATCTCGGCGATGCCGGCCGAGGCGAGGACCTTGGCGCAGTTCACGCAGGGGTAATGGGTCACATAGCAGACCGCGCCCTCGAGCCGGATGCCGCGCTTGGCGGCGTCGGCGACGGCGTTCTGCTCGGCGTGGACGGTCGCCTGCTCGTGCCCGTCGCGCACCTTGGAGTCGTGGGGCGCGCCCGGCAGGAAGCCGTTGTAGCCGGCGGCGATGATGCGGTTGGGATGCGGGGGCGCCGAGACCATCAGGCAGCCGACATGCAGGCGCTCGCAGCTCGAGCGCGAGCTCAGGAGCAACGCCGTGGCCATGAAGTACTCGTCCCAGGACGGGCGGGCGACGTCGGCGACGACGAGCTCGAGGCGGTCGGGGAGCTTCTCGGGGAGGCCCATGGGGATGGCCGTCAGCGAACCGCGGCGCCCCAGCCGAGGCAAGCGCCCGTTATGCACAGGACGCCGGCGAGCAGCAGGAAGAGGGCGGCGCGGGAGAGGAAAGGGACGAAGGCCTCGCCCCGCGAGGCCCGGCGGAAGGCGAGGTGGTCGCGGGCGGCGAGGGGCGCGAGCAGCAGGGGCGGCCAGCCGAAGACCCAGGCGAGCGCGCCGAGGCCGACGAGCAGGTTGGCGGCGTGGAGGGCGCGGGCGAAGCCGAGCCCGAAGCGCACCACGGTCGTGCGCTTGCCCGCGGCGGCGTCGCCCTCGCGGTCGCGCGCGTTGTTGGCGAGCAGGAGGTTGTCGGCCAGGCAGCCGAGCCCGAGCCCGGCGACGAGCAGGTCGGCCAGGAGCGGGGGCCACGCCACGGGCTCGTAGGGCGGATGGAACGCCGCCTCGCGCCAGAGGACGAGGCCGGTGAGGACGGTCGCCTGCACGCCGAAGCAGGCGATGACGAAGACGTCGCCCAGCCCCTTGTAGGCGAGCGGGAAGGGCCCGAGCGTGTAGCCCAGCGCGAGGACGAGGGCGAGGATGCCCGCCGCGAGCACCCAGCCGTCGAGCGCGATCCCGGCCGCGACCAGGCCGACGCCAAGGGCGAGTAGGACGACGACCCCGGTAGCCAGGGCCATGGCGCGCGGCGAGATGCGCCCGGCGGCGACCGCGCGGGGCGGGCCAAGCCGCCCCTCCAGGTCCGTGCCGCGGAGGCCGTCGCCCAGGTCGTTGGCGAGGTTGCTCGCGACCTGGGCGAGGAGGGCGAAGGCCGCGCAGCCGGCGACGGTGCCGAGCCAGCCCGGGTGGGCGGGGGCGTGGAGGCGATGGACGGCGGCGGCGAGGCCGACGGGGATCAGCGCCGCCACGAGCGTGCGCGGGCGGGCGGCTTGGATCCAATCGGCGGCTCGGGCCATGGGGCCAAGGTGGGGGAAACCGCGCCGGGGAAAACCCGAAATCGAGGAATCAGCGCGACTTCAGCTCGGCGCCGGAGAACGGGGCGGAGCCGACGGCGCGCTTCCAATTCTCGGTCGTGGCGCCGGGCGTCACGCGGTCGACGAGCTGGGACTCGGGGTCCGTTGTGTTGGCGACCCAGACGACATGGCCGTCGCCGAAGACGATGTGGCCGCCCTCGGCCCCCCAGACGCCCTCGCCCGCCGCCCACTTGCCATCCGTCCCGAGACCGCGGGTCCAGACCAAGGGGGTCGTGGCGCCGGCGCCGCGCACGGTGGGGCTGTAGGCGGTCCAGGAGATGTAGCCGTTCTCGGCCGAGGGCGAGGTCATCTGCGGGTTGACTTGGCGGGCGTCGCCCTCGCCGACGAGGACTTGCTTGGGAAAGATCGCGGTCTCGTTGGAGGGGTCGACGTCGACATACCAAAGCTGGCCGTCGTTGAGCCCGCCGTGGTAGGCGAGAACGGCGGCGTAGTCGGAGATGGTCGCGGCCTGGGCGGGGGCGGCGAGGGACCACGCGCCCTGGCGGACGAAGAGGAATCCTTGGTGGGTGAAGGTCTGGTAGCCCTTGCCGATGTTCACCAACTGGGTCTGGGCGGCCGACTTCTTGGCGGCCTTCATCACCCCGGAGACACCCGGGAAGAGCACCGCCGCCAGGATGCCGATGATGGCGATGACGGTGAGCAGCTCGATCAAGGTGAAGGCGGGGCGGCGACGCATGAGGCATCCTACCCAAGGCGGGCCGCTCCTGCCAGCCCCAAGCAGGTGACAAAGGGGACAAAAGAAACGGGCCCCGTGTCCGGGGCCCGTCGGGCAAGGAATCCCTCGGGGATTACTTGGACTTCAGCTCGGTGCCCGCGAAGAGCGTGGAGCTGATGGCGCGCTTCCAGTTCTCGGTGGTCTGGCCGGCGGTCACGCGGTCGACGAACTTGGACTCGTCGTCGGTGGTGTTCGAGACCCAGACGACGTGGGCGTCGCCGAAGGAGATGTGGCCACCCTCGGAGCCCCAGACGCCGTCGGCGGCGACCCACTTGCCGTCGGTGCCCAGACCGCGGGTCCAGACGAGAGGGGTGGTCGAGCCGATGTTACGGGTGGTGGGGGAGTAGGCGGTCCAGGAGATGTAGCCGTTGTCGGCCGAGGCGCTGGAAACCTTGGTGGCGATGGTGCGGGAGTCGCCCGAACCCTCGAGGACCTGCTTGGGGAAGACGGCGGACTCGTTGGCGACGTCGGCCTCGACGTACCAGATCTCGGCCTCGTTGAGGTCGACGTTGAAGGCGAGGACGGCGGCGAAGTCGGAGATCGTCGCGGCCTGGGTGTTGGCGGTCACGGACCAGGCGCCGGCCTTGACGAACTTGCCGCCGGAACCGGAGTTGTTGAAGTTGACGTAGGCCTTGGCGATGTTCGTCAGCTTGGTCTGGGCGGACGACTTCTTGGCGGCCTTCATGACGCCCTGGACGCCGGGGAAGAGGACGGCGGCCAGGATGCCGATGATGGCGATCACGGTGAGCAGCTCGATCAGCGTGAAGCCGGAGCGGGTGCGGGAGGGGGTGTTCATGGGTGGGGGGTAAGGACTTCCGATAATGCGGGAGGCTTGTCGAGTTGGAAAGTAAAAACCTTGGGAAACGTTCGGGTTACCCGACGTAGGGTAGCGGGTAACGCTGGCAAAGCCCCTCGGCGAGGGCGCGGCCGGCGGCGATCTTGGCGGGGTCCTGGGGGCCGGAGAGGACGACGGCGATGGCCTCGGCGATGACGGCCATGTCCTTCTCCACCATGCCGCGGGAGGTGACGGCGGGGGTGCCCACGCGTATCCCGCTGGCCTGGAAGGGGCTACGGGTCTCGTCCGGGACGGTGTTCTTGTTGGTGGTGATGTGGGCCGCGTCGAGGGCGATCTGGGCGTCCTTGCCGGTGACCTCGGGGTGGCTCGGGCGGAGGTCGATGAGGGCGAGATGGTTGTCCGTCCCGCCGCTGACGAGGCGGAAGCCCTTGGCGACGAGGGCCGCGGCGAGGGCCTTGGAATTGGCCACCACCTGGGCGGCGTAGGCCTTGAACTCGGGCTTGAGGCACTCGCCGAAGCAGACGGCCTTGGCGGCGATGACGTGCTCGAGGGGGCCGCCCTGGGCGCCGGGGAAGACGCTGGAGTCGATCGCCTTGGCGTGCTCGGCCTTGCAGAGGATGAG
>CAIPVK010000288.1 GCA_903868455.1 uncultured Opitutia bacterium | reverse complement strand
GCCCAGGGTGGCGTAGGAGTCGCGGCCGTAGAAGTCGTCGGCGTTGATCACCGCGAAGTTCTCCCGGACGGCGTCCTTGGCGCAGAGGATGGCGTGGGTGGTGCCCCAGGGCTTCTCGCGGCCCTCGGGGACGGTCCAGCCGGCGGGGAGCTTGTCGAGCGTCTGGAAGGCGAAGTCGACCGGCACGCGCTTGGAGAACTTGGCCGCGACCTGCTCGCGGAAGGCCTGCTCGAAGTCGGGGCGGATGATGAAGACGACCTTGCCGAAGCCGGCGCGGAGGGCGTCGTACACCGAGTAGTCGAGGATGGTCTCGCCGGAGGGGCCCATCGGGTCGATCTGCTTGAGACCGCCGTAGCGCGATCCCATGCCGGCGGCGAGGACGAGGAGGGTGGGGGCGGGCATGGTCAGAGGGACTTGCGGATGGCGGCCGAGATGTCGCCCTTGAGGCGGTCGACGAAGCCCAGGGTGTAGGCCTCGATGTCGAGCGAGGGGTCCTGGACGAGGGGGGTGAGGTCCATCGCCCACTGCAGGTGGGTCTCGGTGTCCGAGGCGTAGGCGTCGAAGAACGTCGCGTTGGCGAGGCGGCGGCCCATCACCGCGAGGTCGTAGCGCTTGCCGCCGGTGATCTGGGAGTCGAAGACGCCGTTGAGGGCGGCGGCGAGGTTGAGGCGCTGGGAGACGGGTAGGACGACCTTGTCGGCGTCGAGCAGCCAGTCGAGGCTGCGCCAGACCTCGCAGCCCACGACCTTGCGGGGGCGGTCGGCGGCGGGCAGGGCGCGCATGGCCTCGATCGCCCGGAGGGTCACGCCGACGTGGGTCTGGTGTTTGTCCGCGGGGTTGTGCAGGTAGACGACCTCGGGCTGGGCGGCGGCGAGGATGGCCTGGAGGTCGGCGCGGGGGCCGGTCGCCTTGACGTCGCGCACCTCCTTGCTGGGGAAGCCGAGCTGGGCCACGAAGCTGAACTCGCCGAGGATGGCGGCGCGGCGCTGCTCCTGCACGCGCTCGGCGGCCACCTGGTCGTCGGTCCAGTCCTTGTAGGGGCCCGCGCGCGAGCTGCCCTTGCCGTCGGTCAGGATGACCCCGCCGAACCACTTGTCCTGCCGGTGGAAGCACTCGGCGATGCCGTGGTAGGCCATGAACTCGAGGTCGTCCTGGTGGGCGCCGATCCCGAGGTGGGTCGTGCGCGCCGCGGCCTCGGGCAGGGGCTTGCCGTCGGGGATGAAGAGGTCGGCGTTCGGATTGAGCTTCATGGCGGTCAGCGGGAGGTCTTGGGGAGGGAGGCGGCGGCGATGGCCTGGCCGTGGCGCTTGTCCTTCTCGTCGGGCACGACGAGGTCGATGCGCAACGCGGGGAACTCATCCTTCAGCACCTGGCGGGCCTTGTCGATGATGACCGTGCCGCCCTCGCCCGAGGTCACGCGGCCCATGATGAGCAGGCACTCGTAGCGGTAGTACTCGGCGAAGTGGGCCAGGGCGTAGCCGAAGGCGATGCCGATGGCCTCGTAGACGGAGCGGGCGCGCGCGTCGCCGGCCTTCATGAGCTTCTGGAGCTCCTCGAGCTGCTCCGGGAGCCGCATCCCGGCGGGCATGGGGATGCCGGCGAGGGGCAGGAGGCGGCCGACGCCCTGCTGGCTGAAGTACTGGACGCCGCAGCCGAGGTCGCCCGACCACTCGTCGGCCGGGCCGCCGGGGCGGTAGTCGACGGGGACGAAGGCGAGCTCGCTCAGCCAGTTGGTGAGGTTGCCGTGGGTGTCGACGTAGCCGGCAGCGACGGACGTCCCCATGGCGATGCCCAGGACCGCGTTGCGGTCGAGCGACATCGAGGCGGCGAGCGCCGTGACGTCGCCGTCGTTGAGCACCTCGAAGGGCGTCCCGGGCCAGCGCTTGGCGATCTCGAGGAACATCGGCTTCACCTTGGTCTCGAAGACCTGGGGGTCGGTGATGCCGCGGAAGAGCGAGGCCGCGCGGACCGTGTTGTTGATGTAGACGCCCGCCGCCGAGCCGCCGATGGCGTCGACGCGGGGCAGGTGGGCGGCGGCCAGCTCGAGCGAGTGGACGATGCCCTCGAACTGGTAGGAGGGGTCCTTCTGGAAGTAGGGGTCCCACTTCACCTCCTCGGAGAAGACGACCTTGCCGTCGATCACCGCGGCGCACTTGCGGTCGGAGCCGCCGAGGTCGAAGCCGATGCGGCAGCCGTCGAGGTTGCGGCCCAGGGGCAGGTGGGAGGCGCTCTCCTTGGGGAGGTCGGACTCGGCGCAGGCGAGGAAGGTCGGGTCGCGGTCGAAGAGCTTGCGCACGAACTCGGCGTCGAAGGCGCGCTCGCCGCCGGGGCGGTAGATGTCGGCCAGCAGCGCGGCGAAATGGGCGGCGTGCGTCCCGGCCAGGCGGAAGGTGTCGCCGCCGCGGGCCCAGAGCAGGAACTTGACCGTGCGCTCGACGTGCAGGCGGTTGAGGTCGTCGAAGCCCGCGCCCGGGGGGAGGGTGCGGGTGCGATGGGTCGAGGCGGTGCCGTCGGGCCGGGCGAGGCTGATGGCGAGGGGCGCGGCGCCCGGGGTGCGGTCGCAGAGGGCGAGGTACTCGCGGGTCCAGACCGAGGCGGGGACGAAGCCCGGGTCGATGGGCGAGACGTGGCGGGGCTTGACGGCGAGGGGCATGGCGGAGGGAAGGTTCAGCGGCGGGCGAGCTTGGCCGCGGCGGGCGCGTCCAGGACGAAGTCGCAGGCGGCGTGGCGCTGCAGCCAGCTGGCGGGGCAGTCGTCGGACGGCGCGTCCTCGACCGAGCGGCGCACGATGTCGGCCTTGCCCTCGCCCCAGGCGAGGAGGACGACGCGTCGGCAGTCGAGGATGGTGCCCACGCCCATGGTGACGGCGTGGTGCGGGACCTTGGCGACGTCGCCGAAGAACGACGCGTTGTCGCGGCGCGTGAGCTCGTCGAGATGCACCTGGCGGGTGCGGGTGGCGGGGCCGGCAGGGGGCTCGTTGAAACCGATGTGGCCGGTGCGGCCGATGCCGAGGACCTGCAGGTCGATGCCGCCCGCGGCGCGGATGGCGTCCTCGTAGGCCGCGGCCGACCCCGCGACGTCCTTGGCGAGGCCGTCGGGGACGTGGGTCTCGGCGGGGACGACGTCGACGTGGTCGAAGAGCTGTCGCTGCATGAACCAGCGGTAGCTCTGGTCGTGGTCGGGCCCGAGGCCGCTGTACTCGTCGAGGTTGAAGGTCGTCACGCCGCGGAAGGAGAGGCCCTCCTCGCGGTGCAGGCGCACGAGCTCGGCGTAGAGCGGGATGGGCGTCGAGCCGGTGGCCAGGCCGAGCACGGCGCGGCGGCCCTCGGCGGCGCGCGCGCGGACGAGCGCGGCGATGTCGGCGGCGACCGCTCGGACGGCGGTCGCCTTGTCGGGATGGACGTGAAGGCGGATCATGGGAAGGTTCAGCCCAGGGCGGCGAGCATGCGCGCGACCTCGTCGCGCCGGGCCTTGGCCTCGGCCAGCTGGGCCTTGGCGCCGTCGAGGATGGCGGGCGGGGCCTTGGAGACGAAGGCGGCGTTGCCGAGCTTGGCCTCGCCCGTGGCGACGGCCTTCTCGAGCTTCTCGAGCTCCTTGCCGAGGCGGGCACGCTCGGCCTCGGCGTCGACCTGGCCGGACTGCTCGAGGAGCACGGTGCCGACCTCGGTCACCTCGCCGGGGCGGCCCTGGGTGTCGTCGGCCAAGCGCAGCTCGGCGAGACCGGCGAGCCGGAGGATCTTCTCGCGGGCGGTCTCGGCCAAGGCGCGCGCGGCGGCGTCCTTGGGGACGAAGGTGACGGCGCCGTCGCGGCGGCCCGCCTGGCCGGCGGCGGCCTTGACGGAGCGGATGCCGGCGACGAGCACGCGGAGGCGGGCGATGTCGGCCACGGCCGCGGGGTCGGGGCGGGCGCCGACCTTGGCCAGGGCCTCGAGGAGCTGGGCGCCCGTCTCGGGGCCGTGGGCCTGGATGAAGTCGGCCTCGGGGCCGTAGCCCAGCAGGTGCCAGAGCTCCTCCGTGATGAAGGGCGCGAGCGGGTGGAGCAGGAGGAGGAACTGGCGGAGGACGAGGTCCTGGACCGCGAGGCAGGAGGGCTTGGCCGCGGGGTCGGCGAGGCGCGACTTGGAGACCTCGACGTACCAGTCGCAGAAGTCGCCCCAGAAGAAGCCGTAGAGCGCCTGGGTGTAGTCGGTGAACTCGTGCGCGGCGAGGGCGGCGGCGACGGCGTCCGACGTCTCGGCCAGGCGCGCGAGGATGGCCTGGTCGTCGGCGTCGAGCGCGCGGCCGTCGATGCGGGCGACGATGGCGGCGACGGAGGCGTTGTCGCCCGCCGGTCCCGACATCTGGCGGAAGCGCGCGGCGTTCCAGAGCTTGTTGCAGAAGTTGCGGCCCTGCTGGACGCGCTCCTCCGAGAACAGGATGTCCTGGCCCTTGGGCGCGATGGAGAGCAGGCCGAAGCGCAGGCCGTCGGCCCCGAACTTGGCGATGAGGTCGAGGGGCTCGGGCGAGTTGCCGAGGGACTTCGACATCTTGCGGCCCTGGGCGTCGCGGATGATGCCGTTGAAGACCACGCGGCGGAAGGGGATGCGGGCGCGGATCTCGTCGTCGGTCAGGGTCTTGCGCTCGGGCCCGTGGAGCTCGAGGCCGGCGATGATCATGCGCGCGACCCAGAGGAAGATGATGTCGGGCCCGGTGGCGAGGGCGCCGGTCGGGTACCAGTGGTCGAGCTCGGGCGTGCGGTCGCCGGGCTTGCGCCAGCCCAGCGGGGCGAGGCACCAGAGCCAGGACGAGGCCCAGGTGTCGAGCACGTCGGCCTCCTGCTCCCAGTTCTCGGGGTCGGCGGGGCCGTCGACCGAGACGTGGCGGTTCGCGGCGTCGGCGCGGTCCGCGCCCTTGCGGTACCAGACGGGGATGCGGTGGCCCCACCAGAGCTGGCGGCTGATGCACCAGTCCTGGATGGTGTTGAGCCAGTGCAGGTAGGTCTTGGTCCAGCGCTCGGGCTTGAACTCGATGAAGCCCTCCGCGACGGCGCGCTTGGCCTCCTCGACCTTGGGGTAGCGGAGGAACCACTGCTCGCTCAGGCGGGGCTCGATGGGGACGTCGGCGCGCTCCGAGTAGCCGACGTTGTTCTCGTAGGGCTCGGCCTTGATCAGGAGGCCGAGCTCCTCGAGCTTGCGCGCGGCGAGCTCGCGGGCCTTGAAGCGGTCGACGCCCGCGAGGTCGCCCGCGAGGTCGTTGAGGCGGCCGTCGGGGTGGAGGACGTCGCGGACGGGCAGGCCGTGGCGCTGGCCGATCTCGAAGTCCGTCCGGTCGTGCGCGGGCGTGACCTTGAGCACGCCGGAGCCGAAGGCGCGGTCGACCGCGGCGTCGCCGACGATGGGGATGCGCTCGCGGGGGAAGGGCCGCCAGACGTGCTTCCCGATGAGGTGGCGGTAGCGCTCGTCCTCGGGGTGGACCGCCACGGCGGTGTCGCCGGGGATGGTCTCGGGGCGGGTGGTCGAGATCTCGAGGAACGTGCCCGGGGCGTCGGCCACCTCGTAGCGCATCCGGTAGAGGAAGCCCTTGGAGGGCTTCATGATGACCTCCTCGTCGGACAGGCCGGTCAGGGAGACGGGGCACCAGTTGACCATGCGCCGGCCCCGGTAGATGTACCCGCGGTCGTGGAGGGTGACGAAGGCCTGGAGGACGGCGCGGGAGTAGCCGGCGTCGAGGGTGTGGGCGGTGCGGTCCCAGTCGCAGGAGGCGCCGAGCTTGCGCAGCTGGCGCAGGATGATGCCGCCGTGGGTGTCGCGCCACTCGGCGGCGCGGGCGACGAAGGCCTCGCGGCCGAGGTCGTGGCGGGTCTTGCCCTCCTTCTGGCGCAGCTCGCGCTCGACGCGGGACTGGGTGGCGATGCCGGCGTGGTCGGTGCCCGGGAGCCAGAGGGCGGACTTGCCCTCCTGCCGGGCGCGGCGGACGAGGATGTCCTGCAGCGTGTTGTTGAGCAGGTGGCCCATGTGCAGGACCCCCGTGACGTTGGGCGGCGGGATCATCACCGCGAAGGGGGCCTTGCCGGGCTGGACCTTGCCCGCGAAGCAGCCGGACTCGACCCACCGGTCGTACCAGCGGGACTCGACGGAGGCGGGTTCGTAGGACTTGGGGATCTCGGCCATCGCGGAAGGGTCTAGTTAGGGGGGAAGTTGCGGGTTGAAAAGGCTAGGTTTTCGCCGCAGGGTCGGGGCAAGCCAGGCCCCATGCGACGGGGCGTCGCCGCAACCCGCCAGGTCCGGAAGGAAGCAACGGACGGCGGCGGACCGTGCGCCGTGGTCAGCCTGGCCCCTCCCTTTCCCGCCGGGGCCGATCAGGCCTCCCGGCGCGTGAATTCGGCGTGCAGGCGGGCGTAGGGGCCGTCCCGCCCCAGGAGCTCGGCGTGCCGGCCCGACTCGACCAGCCGGCCGTGGTCCAGGACCAGGATCCGGTCGGCGTTCCGGATGGTGCTCAGGCGATGGGCGACCACGAAGCAGGTGCGACCGCGCATGAGCCGGGCCAGGGCCACCTGCAGGCGGGCCTCGGTCAGCGTGTCGACCGCGCTCGTGGCCTCGTCGAGGACGAGGATGCGGGGGTCGGAGATGAGGGCCCGGGCGAAGGCGACGATCTGCTGCTGGCCCATGGAGAGGCCGCGGCCGCGCTCGCTCAGCTCGGTGGCGATCCCCTGGGGCAGGGCGTCGACCAGGTCGCGGCAGTCGAGGGCGTCGAAGGCGGCGAGGATCTCCGCGTCGGTGGCGTCGGGCTTCCCCTGGCGGACGTTGTCCGCGACCGTGCCCGAGAAGAGGAAGTTCGACTGGAAGACGAAGCCCATCTGGGCCCGCAGGCTGTCCTGCCGGATGCCGGCCAGGTCGAGGCCGTCGACCGTGATCCGCCCGGAGCCGGCGGGGTGGAAGCGGGAGAGCAGGGAGATGACCGTCGACTTGCCCGAGCCGGTGTGGCCCACGAGGGCGACGACCTCGCCCGGCTCCGCGCGGAAGCTCAGGTCGTGGAGCACGGGGCGCCCCTCCTCGTAGGCGAAGCCGACCGACTCGAAGGCCACCGCGCCCCGCAGCGGGGGGCAGGGCAGGGCGTCCGGGCGGTCCTGCCACGCCGGGGGCGTGTCGAGGATGCGGAAGACGCGCTCGGCGCTGGCCATGGCGAGCGTCGCCTCGGAGAGCTGCGTGCCGATCAGGGTGATGGGGCTGAAGAAGAGGTTCGCCAGGAAGAAGAAGGTGACGAGGTCCCCGGGGCTCGCCGCGCCCGTCGCCGCCAGCCAGCCGCCGACCGCGACCAACGCGGCGAGGAAGCCCTGGGCGTTGAGCTCGAGCAGCGGCAGGAAGAGGGCCACGAGGCGGCTCGTGCGGACGACGTTGCCGGCCAGCGCGTGGACGAGCCGCGAGAAGATGCCCGCGTTGGTCTCCTCGCGCGCGAAGCCCTGGGTGACGCGGATGCCCTGCACCGTCTCGGCGAGGGCGGCCGTGACGCGCGAGAAGCTCTCCTGCTGGGTGCGCGAGGCGTCGAGGATGCGCCCGCGGAAGTGGCGGTTGATGGCCCAGAGCGGCGGGGCCAGGGCCAGCAGCACGAGGAAGAGGCGGGGCTGGACGACCGCCATCGCGACCGCCGCCCCCAGCATCTGGCCTGCCTGGATGAGGGTGATGAAGAGGTTGTTCTGCACCCCGTTGCGCACCTGCTCGATGTCCCCGACCATCCGGCTGATGAGCGAGCCGTGGCGGCGGGCGTGGAAGAAGGCGAGCGGCTGGGTCAGCAGGTGCGCCATCATCCGGTCGCGGAGGTCCCTCAGGACGCACTCGCCCAGCTGGTGCGCGAGCCGGATGCGCCAGTAGAGGGTGACCTCGGTCGCGAGCACGACGGCGAGGAAGGCGCCGATCCAGCCGGGCAGGGCGGCGAGCTCGCCATGGGCCACGGGCTCGCGGATGATGTGGGCGAGCAGCCAGGCAAGGAGGGGCATCTGCACGGCCCGCGCGGCCGAGAGGGCGAACAGGGTGTTGCGCCAGCGGGCGTAGGGCGCGAGCAGGCCGACGACGCGGCGGACCAGCGCCCAGGTGAGCGGCAGGCGGTCGGGCTCGTCGTCCTCCGGCCGCTGGCGGCGGACCGTCAGCTCCGCCTTGGGGTCGGGCGCGGCGCTCATGGCGCGCCCCCTTCCGTCTGCACGCGGATCGCCCGCCGATAGGGGCCGTCCTCCGCCATCAGCTCCTCGTGGGTGCCCGACTGGGCGAGGCGGCCGCGGTCCAGCACGAGGATGCGGTCGGCGCGGCGCAGCGTGGCGAGGCGGTGGGCCACGATGAAGGTCGTCCGGCCGCGCATGGCGGACTCCATGGCCTCGAGGATCTCGCGCTCCGTCTCGGCGTCGATGGCCGAGGTCGGGTCGTCGAGCAGCAGCACGGTCGGCTCCAGCAGGAGCGCGCGGGCGATGGCCAGACGCTGGCGCTGGCCGCCCGAGAGGTTGACCCCGCTCTCGCCGAGCAGGGTGTCGTAGCCCTCGGGCAGCTCGCGGATGAAGCCGTCGGCCTGGGCGACGCGCGCGGCGCGCTCGATCCGCTCGCGCGAGGCCTCGGGGTGGCCGAAGGCGATGTTCGCCGCGATGGTGTTGGAGAAGAGGAAGTTGTCCTGGAAGACGACGCCCACCTGCCGCCGGAGCTCGGGCAGGGGGAGGTCGCGCAGGTCGATGCCGTCGAGCGTCACCCGCCCCGAGCTGGGGTCGTAGAAGCGGGGGATGAGCGAGAGCAGGGCGGACTTGCCCGAGCCGGTCGCGCCGGCGATGGCGATGCGCTGGCCGGGCTCCGCCACGAAGGACAGGTCGCGCAGGACGGTGTCGCGCTCGCGGTACTCGAAGCGGACGTTCTCGAAGGCCACGCGGCCGAGGAAGCGGCCGGGCGAGGCGGCCCCCGGGCGGCTGGCCACCCCGGGCTCGGTGTCCATCACCTCGAAGATGCGGCGCGCGCCGGTCACGGCGACCTGGGCGTTGTCCACCACCGTCGCGACCGTCGCCACCTGGCCCGCGAACTGCTGGAGGAGGGCGGCGAAGGCGACCAGGCCCGAGCCGAGGGCGAGGTCGCCCTGGACGACGCGCCAGCCCCCGTAGCCGAGCAGGACGGCGAGGGAGAGGTGGTTCAACCCGTCGATGACGGGCCAGAAGGTCGCCACCTCGCCGATGACCTTCTGCTTCTGGGCGCGGACCTCCTCGTTGCGGGCCCCGAAGGCCGCCCGGGCGCGCGCCTCGGCGGCCAGGCCCTTGACCGTCTGGATGCCCTGGGTGGTCTCGGAGAAGGCCAGCACGAGCCGGTCCATGCGCTCGCGGTTCTCCTCGTAGGCCGGGCGCACCCGGCGCGAGAAGCGGATGGCGAAGGCGACCTGCAGCGGGAGGAAGGCCAGGCAGGCGAGCGTCAGGCGCCAATCCGTCGCCAGCATGTAGGCCGCGCAGACCCCGAGCGTCAGGGCGATGATGGCCACCTGCAGGACGACGCCCTCGATGAAGAGGCGGACGGAATGGGCGTCCGCCGTGACGCGGTTGATGATCGAGCCGCTCGCGTTGGCGTCGAAGAAGCGGAAGCTCAGCTGCTGGAGCTTGGCGTACACCCGGGCGCGCATGCCGACCACCACGCGGCCGTGGAGGAAGCGGACGGACGCCACGCCGTACGCGTAGGACAGGGCGGCCCGGACCGCGGCCAGCCCGAGGATGACGGCCGCCAGCCAGGCGCACATCGAGACCGCGCTCCCGGCCGGCAGCCAGCCGAGGTTGGCCGGGACCGGGGCGTCGGCCTGCGCCGCCCGGCGCACGAGGTCGATGCCCGCCCCGGTCAGGGCGAGGATGGCCACGGTCAGGCCGGTGAGCAGGAACTGGAGGCCGAGCAGCCCGAGGCAGTCGCGGCGGTGCTCCCAGGCGATGCCCACGAGGCGGCGGAGCACGCCCCTCGCGGGGCGGGTGCCGTCGCCGTCCTCGGCCATCGCGGGCTCAGCGCAGGCGCGTGCCCTCGGCCGACGCCTTGCGGCGGAAGACCTCGAGGATGCGCGCGGTCTGGGGGCCGGGCTTGCCGTCGCCGATGCGGCGGGCGTCCACCTCGATCACCGGGATGACCTCGGCGGCGGTGCCGGTCAGGAAGCACTCGTCGGCGTTCCAGACGTCGTAACGGGTGAGGTTGGTCTCGACCACCTTGAGCCCGAGCTCGGCGGCGATCTCCATCGCGACCTGGCGGGTGATGCCGACCAGCGCCCCGGAGTGCGAGGCGGGGGTGAGCAGGCGGCCCTTGTGGACGAGGAAGACGTTGTCGCCGGTGCACTCGGCCACGAAGCCCTGCTCGTTGAGCATGAGGCACTCGTGGAATCCGTGCTGCTGGGCCTCGATCTTCGCGAGGATGTTGTTGAGGTAGTTGAGCGACTTGATCATCGGCGGCAGCGCCGCCGGGCTGATGCGGCGGGTCGGCGCCGTGATGATGCGCATGCCCTGGGTGTAGAGCGCCTCGGGGTAGAGGGCGATCTTGTCGGCGATGCAGACGATGGAGGGCTTGGGGCAGTTCTTGGGGGACAGGCCGAGGTCGCCCGTGCCGCGCGAGATGACGAGGCGGATGTAGCCGTCGGTCAGGTCGTTGCGCCGGCAGGTCTCGCAGACGATGTCCGAGATCTCCTTGCGGGACCAGGGCAGCTCGAGGCAGATGGCCTTGGCCGACCACTCGAGCCGCTCGAGGTGCTCCTCGAGGCGGAAGACGTTGCCCTGGTAGAGGCGGATGCCCTCGAAGATGCCGTCGCCGTAGAGGAAGCCGTGGTCGAAGACGGAGACCTTGGCCTCGGACTTGGGGAGATACCGGCCGTCGATGTGGACGAGCATGGCCTCAGAGCGAGTGGATGCTCGACTTGGAGACCGCCATGGCGGCCTCCTTGAAGGACTCGGAGAGGGTCGGGTGGGCGAAGCAGGTGCGGGCGATGTCCTCGGCGCTGCCGCCGTACTCGATGTGGGCGCAGGCCGCGGCGATCATCTCCGACGCGCCCTTGGCGACCATCTGGACGCCGAGGACCTTGTCGGTCTTGGCGCAGGCCACGACCTTGACGAAGCCCGTGGTCGCGTCGGTCGCGATGGCTCGGCCGTTGGCCTGGAGGGCGAACTTGCCCACCTTGGCCTCGATGCCCTTGGCCTGGGCCTCGGCCTCGGTCAGGCCGACGCCGGCCACCTCGGGCTCGGTGTAGATGACGCCGGGGATGGCGCCGTAGTTCACGTGGCCGGGCTTGCCGGCGAGGATCTCGGCCGCGGCGACCCCCTCCTCCTCGGCCTTGTGGGCGAGCATGGGGCCGGCGACGACGTCGCCGATGGCGAGGACGCCGGGCAGGTTGCTGCGGTAGTGGTCGTCGATGACGATCCGGCCGCGCTCGTCGAGCTTGAGGCCGGCCTCGGCCGCGCCGAGGCCCGTGGTGTTGGCCTTGCGGCCGACGGCGACGAGGATCTTGTCGGCGGGGAACTCGAGGGGCTTGCCGTCGCGCTCCGCGGTGAGGGCGGCGCCGCCGGGGCCCTTCTTGACGCCGGTCACCTTGGCGCCGAGCTCGAACTTGATGCCCTGGGCCTCGAAGGCCTTCTGCGCGGCCTTGGCCACGTCGGGGTCGAAGGAGGGGCCGCCGATGGTAGGGAGCATCTCGACCACCGTGACCTGGGCGCCGAGGCGCGACCAGACGGAGCCGAGCTCGAGGCCGATGGCGCCGGCGCCGACGACGACCATGCGCTCGGGCACCTTGCCCAGGGCGATGCCGTGGTCGGAGGAGATGACGGTCTCGCCGTCGAACTTCATGAAGGGCAGCTCGACCGGCACCGAGCCCGTCGCGACGAGGATGGACTTGGTCTCGAGGACGCGCTCGCCCTTGTCGGAGCGGACGACCACCTTGCCCGCGCCGCCGAGGCGGCCGAGGCCGTGGATGATCTCGACCCCGCGCTTGGAGACGAGGGTCTTCACGCCGCCGCGCAGCTGCGAGACGACCTTGTCCTTGTTGGCCATCATGGCCGCGACGTCGAAGGTCAGCTTGTCGCCGCCGACCACGCCGTGCTTCTTGCCGTGCTGGGCGTGGGCGAAGACCTCCGTGGAGTGCAGGAGGGCCTTGGAGGGGATGCAGCCCACGTTCAGGCAGGTGCCGCCGAGGTTGGGGTCCTTCTCCACGAGCGCGACCTTGAGGCCGAGCTGGGCGGCCTTGATGGCGGCGACGTAGCCGCCCGGGCCGGAACCGATGATGACGAGGTCGAGCTGGGACATGTTGGGGAAGGGGGTCAGACGCCGAAGAGCAGGCGCTGGGGATCCTGGATGGCGTCGCGCACCTTGACGAGGAAGGTCACGGCCTCCTTGCCGTCGATCAGGCGGTGGTCGTACGAGAGCGCGAGGTACATCATCGGGCGGATGACGACCTGGCCGTTCTCCGCCACGGGGCGCTCGGTGATCGAGTGCAGGCCGAGGATGGCGGCCTGCGGGTGGTTGAGGATCGGGGTGGAGAGCATCGAGCCGTAGATGCCGCCGTTGGAGATGGTGAAGACGCCGCCCGTGAGGTCGGCCATGGTGATCTTGCCGTCGCGGGCGCGCTTGCCGTAGTCGCCGATGGAGCGCTCGATCTCGGCGAAGGAGAGGCGGTCGACGTCGCGCACGACCGGCACCATCAGGCCCTTGTCGGTGCCGACGGCCACGCCGATGTCGTAGAAGTGGTTCTCGACCACCTCGTCGCCCTCGATCGTGGCGTTGACCTGGGGCACCTCGCGCAGGGCGTGGACGACCGCCTTGCAGAAGAAGGACATGAAGCCGAGCTTCACGCCGTGGCGCTTGAGGAACTCGTCGCCGTAGCGCTTCCGGAACTCCATCACGGGCGCCATGTTGACCTCGTTGAAGGTCGTGAGCATGGCGGTCTCGGACTTCGCCATCACGAGGCGCTCGGCGATCTTCCGGCGCAGCGGCGACATCTTGCGCCGGGTCGTGCGGCCCTCGGGGCTCGGGGAGTGAGGAGCGGGAAGCGGGGAGTTGGGAGCGGGGCTCGGGGAGTGGGGCGCGGGGGACGAGGCGGACGCGGCGGCGGGGCCGGCCTCGAGCGCGGCGAGCATGTCGCCCTTGGTCACGCGTCCGGCCTTGCCGGTGCCGGCGACGCCGGCGGGGTCGAGACCCGTCTCCGCGGCGATGCGGCGCACGGCGGGCGAGATCTCGGCGGAGGCGCCGGACTTCGGGGAGTGGGGAGCGGGGGACGGGGAGCGAGGGGCGGGGGCCTGAGGAGCGGGGGCGGCGGCGGGAGCGGGAGCGCTCGGGGCCGGGGCGGAGCCGGCCGCGGCGGGCGTGAGCTGGGCGACGACCTGGCCGATCTTCACCTCGCTACCGGCGGCGACGGAGATCCTGAGGACGCCATCGGCCTCGGCCGTGCCCTCGGAGGTGATCTTGTCCGTCTCGAGCGAGAAGAGGGGCTGCCCCTTGCGGACGGTGTCGCCGTCCTTGGCGAGCCAGGCGGCGAGCAGGCCTCCGGTGATGGATTCGCCCATGGGAGGGATCTTGACGTCGATGGCCATGGAAAGGTCCGCCCAATGTGGGCGGACGTCAGGGGCGTTTCAACGGAAAAGCCGCCTTTTTTGGGCTTATCGGGCCCGGCGGCGCCGGACGGCGAGGGCCAGGGCCAGCCCGCCCAGCCCCAGGCCGTAGGCGGAGGGCTCGGGGACGGCGGCCATCGCTCCGGCGGCAATCTGCAGCGCCTGCGGGGAAAGGTCCCAGCCGATGGCGTCCATCACCGCCAGGTCGTAGCCGGTGAACTGGCGCAACTCGCCGAAGTTGGCGGTGGGATCCATCATGCCCAGTCCCACGTTGTCGACGAAGTGCGAGGCTTGGTCGCCGTCGCCGTTGGTCACGCCGGTCGACATCAGGATGCCCAGCTGGCCGAGGGCGAGGAAGCGCATCTGGTTGTCGATCGAGACGTCGTGCACGCCGAGGGCGAGGCTGGCCTCGGAGCGGCGCAGGAAGTCGAGGGGGGTGCTCAGCGCCGAGGCCGTCGTCTGGCCGCCCCCGTCGATCAGGTCCACGACGCTGATGAAGCCGAGGGCGTGGCCGATCTCGTGCGCGGCGACCCCGATGAAGTCCATCTGGTTGGCGGCGATGCCGTTGGCGCGGTCGTAGTCGAAGGCGAAGGCGCTGTTGAAGGCGATGAGCGCGTCCGGGTCCGCGTTGTCGCCCGCGATCATGCCGAGCGCCTTGGCGTTGCCGCCGTTGATGGAGAATTGCGAGGAAACCGAGAGCGTGGGCGTGGCCGGGGCGGCAAGGTCGGTGACGAGGTTGATGCGGCGGACAAAGGTCGGTCCAGCCGGCAGGGTGGCGAGGACCGCGGCGTCGGTCGACGAGGACGCGTCCGCGAACATCGCGCCCCTCAGCTCCGTGTAATCGCCGAAGTAGGAGGCCGAGTCGGCGAAGCCGATGACGTTGGTGTTGCCCGCGCCGAAGTCATACGTGGCGACGTTGACCCGGAGCACGACGGGGTCGAGGAGGAGGGATTCCCAGAGCGTCGCCGCTGCCTCGAAGCCGGCCAAGGCTTGGGGGCTCAGGGCCGAGACACCGCCAGCCGGACCGACATCGGTGAAGACAATTTCCAAGGCTCGCGCCTGTGACGATGCCATCAAGGAGGCGGCGAGCAACGCGGCGTGGCGCATGGCTCCCACCATGGGGAGCCGTCGCCCCGGGGCAAACCCCGAATCAGGCCGAGAAGGCCTGCTCGATGAGGTCCGCCTGCTCGATCTTGTGGATCGCCACGGAGCCGACCGCCGGGGAGGCGGCGGCGTCTCGGCCCGCGTAGGCGGGGCGGACGCCGAGGACCTCCTCGATGACGGGGGCCATGAAGGTCCAGGCGCCCATGTTGCGGGGCTCCTCCTGGCACCAGACGACCTTGGCGGGCTTGCCGAGGGCCTCCCAGGTCTCGCGCAGCTGGGCGGCGTTGACCGGGTAGAACTGCTCGGCCCGGACGATCGCGGTCGCGGCGTCCTTCCGGGCGGCGCGGGCGGCGTCGAGGTCGTAGAAGACCTTGCCCGAGCAGAGCACGAGGCGGGTCGCCTTGGCGGGCGGGGTGGGGTCGGGGAGGAACTCGCGGAAGCCCGCGGAGGTGAACTCGGCCTTCGAGCTCACGCAGGCCTTGAGGCGCAGCAGGCTCTTGGGGGTCATCACCACGAGGGGCTTGCGGGGCTCGCGCTTCACCTGGCGGCGCAGGAGGTGGAAGAGCTGGGCGGGCGTCGAGGGGTAGGCCACCTGCAGGTTGTTCTCGGCGCAGAGCTGGAGGAAGCGCTCGAGGCGCGCGGAGGAGTGCTCCGGACCCTGGCCCTCGTAGCCGTGGGGCAGGAGCAGGGTGAGGCCGTTGGCCTGCCTCCACTTGGACTCCGCCGAGGCGAGGAACTGGTCGATGGCGATCTGGGCGCCGTTGGCGAAGTCGCCGAACTGGGCCTCCCAGATCGTGAGCGCGTCGGGGCGGTCGAGCGAGTAGCCGTAGTCGAAGCCGAGCACGGCGTACTCGGAGAGGGGCGAGTTCACGACCTCGAAGCGCCCCTTGCCGGCGTGGGCGAGGAAGCAGTGCTCCGCGCCGCTCTCGGCGTCGTGCGCCACGGCGTGGCGGTGGGAGAAGGTCCCGCGCTCGCAGTCCTGGCCGGAGATGCGGATGGCGTGGCCCTCGCGGAGCAGGGTGGCGAAGGCGAGGCCCTCGCCGAGCGACCAGTCGAAGCCCTCGCCCTTGCGGAAGGCCTCGGCCTTGGCGTCGAGCTGGCGCTGGATCTTGGGGTTGGGGCGGAAGCCGGCGGGCACCTTCCAGAGGGCCTCGGCGGCGGCCGCGAGCTCGGCGTCGGCGACGGCGGTGCGCGCCTCGAAGGTGTAGGGCGAGCGGAAGGGGCGGACGCCCGGGACCTTGCCGCCGCGGGCGGCCTGGTCGGCGGCGAGGGCGGCCTGGGCCTTCTCCTGGGCGACGGCGAGCGAGGCCTCGGAGCCGGCGCGCAGGGCGTTGAGCTCCTCCGGCGAGAGCGAGCCCTCGGCCGCGAGGCGCGCGCCGTAGATGTCGGAGAGCGTCGGATGGCTGGCGATGGCCTTGTAGAGCAGGGGCTGGGTGAAGAGGGGCTCGTCGGTCTCGTTGTGCCCGTGGCGGCGGAAGCAGACGATGTCGATGACGGCGTCCGCGCCGAAGCGGTCGCGGTACTCGAGGGCGATCTCGGTCGCGAGGACGACGGCCTCGGGGGCGTCGCCGTTGACGTGGAAGACGGGGGCCTCCACGGACTTCGCGAGGTCGGTGCAGTAGCGCGAGGTGCGGGAGTCGTGGGGGTCGGTGGTGAAGCCGACCTGGTTGTTGGCCACGAGGTGGAGCGTGCCGCCGACCTTGTAGCCATTGAGCGCGGCGAGGTTCAGGGTCTCCGCCACGACGCCCTGGCCGACGAAGGCGGCGTCGCCGTGGATGAGGAGGGTGAGGGCGGACTTCCGGCCCTCGGTGTCGCCGCGCAGGTCCATGCGGGCGCGGGCGCGGCCGAGCACGACGGGGTTCACCGCCTCGAGGTGCGAGGGGTTGTAGGCCAGCGACACGCCGACCTTCTCGCCCCTCGTGGTGACGCGCTCGTTCTCGTAGCCGAGGTGGTACTTCACGTCGCCGTCGCCGGTCGTGGTGTCGGGCAGGTGGAGCTCGGAGAACTCCTTGAAGAGCGACTCGGGCTTCTTGCCGCAGGTGTTGATGAGGACGTTCAGGCGGCCGCGGTGGGCCATGCCCAGGACGAGCTCGCGGATGCCCAGGCCGGGCGCGCGCTCGATCACCTGCTCGAGGGCGGCCATCATCGACTCCGCGCCCTCGCCCGAGAAGCGCTTGGCGCCGACGAAGGTGCGGTGGACGAAGCGCTCGAACTGCTCGGCGCGCACGACCGCCGTCATGAAGCGGGACTTGGCGGCCTTGTCGTAGGCGGGCTTCAGGCCGCAGGACTCGATCCGCTGGCGCAGCCACTCGCGGCGGCCGGCGTCCTGGATGTGCATGTACTCGGCGCCGATGGCGGACGAGTAGACCTCGCGGAGGCGGGCCGAGAGCTGCGGGGGCGTGAGGGGCTTGCCGTCCGCGAAGTCGCCCGTGGCGAGGGCCTCGCCGGCGGGGAGCTTGTCGAGGCCCAGGGCCGCGTCGGTCAGGGCGGGGTGGGGCTGGGTGGGGGCGAGCGGATTGGTGTTGGCCTGCAGGTGGCCGTAGGCCCGGTAGGCGTGGATGGCGGCCTGGACGACGGCCGCGGCGGCGCCTCCGGCGGCGGGGGCCGCGGCGCCCTTGCGGGGCGGGGGCGTGGTCTGCCCGAGCTCGAAGCCCTCGAAGAAGGCGCGCCACTCCGGGTCGACCGAAGCCGGGTCCTTCGACCACAGCGCGTGCTGGTGCTCGACCAGGTCCGCGTTCCACTGGTTGCCGATGCTGAGATGCCTCATGGGTGCCTTCCTCGGAAGGCTCCCCTAACTTTGCCGAAGAGGGCCAAAAAACAACCGCAAAGCGGTCATGTCAGGGTTGGGAAACGGCGTTTTTGACCCTTGCGAACCCCCTCGGCCGCCTGTCAGGATGGGGGTTCTGATGCCTAACCCCAGGCCGGCCAACAGGTCGTACTCGACCGAGGCGCTCGAGCGCTGGTTCGCCGCGTTGCCGGAGGACTGGGAGAAGGGGTTTTCCAAGAAGGACCTCGCCGAGGGTCGCCGCCTCTACGCCGAGGGGGTGGTGCGGACCCTCGAGCTTCGACCCGAGGCCGCCGAGGTCGTCTCGAAGACCGAGACCCAGTCCGTCCGCGCCGTGCTCGAGGTGAGCGGCGGCGCCCTGCAGTGGCGCACCTCGCTGCCCGACGACGCCGGCGGCGCGCCCTTCGCCATCGCCTCCGTCTACGAGGTCGAGGAGCTGCTGGCCGACGAGGTCGATCCCCTGGGCGAGACGCTTCCGCCCGAGCCCGCGGCGCCCGCGCCCGAGGCCAAGCCCGCCGAGACCGCGGGCGACCCCCTGCGCCTGCAGGTGACCTTCGAGCTGGATTCCGAGCGCCTCACCCTGGCCGGCGCCTGGGTCGGGCGCGGCCGCAAGGACCAGCGCTGCTTCGGTCCCGGGGCCATCCCCGCGGAGGAGCTCTCCGACGAGCAGCGCCAGACCCTCTTCCGCTTCAACACCGTCGCCCACCGCGCGGGCTTCGTCTACAACAAGCAGGCGGGCACGTGGGACATCGACAACATCGGCCGCATCGAGCGCTTCGTGCGCGAGGAGCTCGCCGACTGGCGCCGCCGCTTCCGCCTCGTCGGAGAGGAGTGCCTCGCCATCTTCCGCAACGAGCAGCTCCAGGTGGCGATCGACGCCGACGCCGAGTCCACCGCCGAGGAGCCGGGCGGCTTCCGCCTCTCCTGGCGCCTGAAGGCGGGCGGCCACCGCCTCGGCGCGGCCGAGCAGAAGCTCCTGCTCAAGGCGGGCGGCCGGCCGGTCATCCTGCCCGGCAAGGGCGTGGTGGCCTACAACGCCGCGGTCGCCGACTTCTCCGAGGACTGGCGGGGGAAGGACGGCGCAATCCCGCGCTACCTCCTGCTCTCGCTCTTCGACCACGCCGCCGTCGGCTCGCTCCGCCTCAACGACGACCTCCGCGCCTGGAAGGACGCCCTCCTGCGCGAGCCTCCCGAGCCCGAGGGCCTGCCCGCCTACCTCCGCCCCTACCAGGCGCGCGGCGTGGCCTGGCTCGGGCGCATGTGCGAGCTCGGCGCCCACCCGCTGCTGGCCGACGAGATGGGCCTCGGCAAGACCGTCCAGGTCCTGACCCTGCTCGCCACGCGCCCCGGCGACGGCCCGACCCTCATCGTCTGCCCCGCCAGCGTCATCCCGGTCTGGATCGCCGAGTTCGCGCGCTTCCAGCCCGGCGTCGCCACGGCCGTCCTGACCGCCGACCATGACTTCGCGCGCGACAAGGCGCCGCGGGTCTGGGTCTCGAGCTACACCCAGCTCCGACGCCACGCCGACCTCCTCGCCGGCACCCGCTTCGCCTACGTGGTGCTCGACGAGGCCCAGGCCATCAAGAACCCCGACTCCAAGACCACCCAGGCCTGCCTCGCCATCCAGGCCGCGCACCGCGTCGCCATCACCGGCACGCCGCTGGAGAACCGCCCGACGGACCTCTGGACGATCTTCCGCTTCCTCATGCCCGGGCTGCTCGGCAAGCGCGCGGCCTTCGAGCGGATGGTCGCCCGCGACGCCTCGGCCGCGCTCGTGCGCGTCCGCCGCCAGGTCTCGCCCTTCATCCTGCGCCGCCTGAAGCGCGACGTGGCCTCGGACATCCCCGAGAAGGTGGAGTCGCTCCTGCCGTGCCCGCTCACGGCCGAGCAGCGCCGCCTCTACGCCGCCCTGGCGGAGGGCAGCGGCCTGAGCGGCGACCTCGGCGGGCTGCTCAGGAAGGACGCCACCTCGGTGCTCACCCTCCTCATGCGCCTGCGCCAGGTCTGCTGCGACCCCGGCCTGCTGCCCGACAACGGCGACGCCCCGCACGCCCATTCCTCCAAGGTCACGCTGCTCGCGGCCAAGCTCGCGGAGGCCGCCGCCAACGGCTCGAAGGCCGTGGTCTTCTCGCAGTTCGTCAGCCTGCTCGACCGGGCCAAGGCCGCGCTGGCCGAGCAGCTGCCGGGCGTCCCGATCTTCGAGCTGACCGGCGAGACCAAGGACCGCGCGACCCCGGTGGAGTCCTTCCGCGCGGCCAAGGGCCCCGCCGTGTTCCTCGCCTCGCTCAAGGCGGGCGGCACGGGCATCACGCTCAACACCGCGGAGTACGTCTTCCTGCTCGACCCGTGGTGGAACCCCGCGGTCGAGGCCCAGGCCGTCGACCGCGTCCACCGCATCGGCCAGCGCAACAGCGTCCTCATCTACCGGATGATCGCGCCGGGCACGGTCGAGGAGCGCATCGAGGCCCTCAAGCAGGAGAAGCGCGAGCTGTTCTCGAAGGTGGTGGGCGACCTGCCCGACATGACCGACTGGACCCGGCACTTCGCCTCGCTCGACGCCCTCGTGCGGCTCTCCGACGCCCCCGCCGCCGCGGCGGCGGCCGCGGAGGAGTCCGGCGCCGGCGACGCGGCGGGCGCGGCCGAGCCGGCCTGAGCCCTCAGCGGGCGACCAGGTCGTACGCCTTGGCGCCGGTCACGGTGACCTCGGCGAAGTCGCCCACCGGCAGGGCCTTGGGCACGGCGACCACGCCGTCGATCTCCATGGCGTCGCCCTCGCTCCGGGCCAGGCCGGGCTTCTCGACCAGCACGCGGAGGCGGCGGCCGACCATCCCCTCGAGGCGCTCGCGCGAGAGGCGCTGCAGCAGCTCCATGGCGCGGGCCCAGCGGGCCTGCTTGACGTCGTCCGGCACCTGGTCGCCGAGCTTGGCGGCCTTGGTGCCCTCCTCGCGGGAGTAGCGGAAGACGCCGACGCGGTCGAAGCGGGTCTCCTCGAGGAAGGCGAGCAGCTCCTCGAAGTCGGCGTCGGTCTCGCCGGGGAAGCCGACGATGAAGGTGGTGCGGATGGTCAGGCCGGGGATGCCCGCGCGCATGCGGCGGATGAGCCCCCGGATGTGGGCGCCGTCCGTCTCGCGCTGCATGGCGGCGAGCATCCGGTCGGAGATGTGCTGGAGGGGGATGTCGACGTAGCGGGCGACGTGGCGGGAGCGGCCGATGGTCTCGATGAGCTCGTCGCTCCAGTGGGCCGGGTGGGTGTAGAGCAGGCGGATCCAGTGGTCGCCCTCGATCGTGTCCAGCTCGCGCAGCAGGGAGGCGAGGGACTCGCCCTTGGAGGAGTCGACGGGGCTCCGGGGGTTGGGGCGCTGGTCCGTCCAGCGGTCCATGCCGAAGTAGGTCGTGTCCTGCGAGATCAGGTTGATCTCGCGCACGCCCTCCGCGACGAGCTGGCGCGCCTCGCGGACGACCGAGTCGACCGTGCGGCTGCGGTGGCGGCCGCGGATGCGCGGGATGATGCAGAAGGAGCAGGGGTGGTTGCAGCCCTCCGCGATCTTGATGTAGGCGGCGTGGCGCGGCGTGAGCCGGAAGCGCGGCGTGTCGTAGTCCGGGATG
>CAIPVK010000287.1 GCA_903868455.1 uncultured Opitutia bacterium | reverse complement strand
GCTGTCGAGGGCCACGGCCTCGCTGGCCTGGCCGAGCAGGGCCTCGAGGGCGGGCGCGAGCGCGGCGTCGGCGACCTCGACGAGGGCGGAGAGCGCGGCGGCCTTGCCCGAGGGGACGGCGTCGCCGAGCTCGCCGCGGAGGAGGGCCTTGGCGCCCTCGGAGAAGCCCTCCAGCCGGGCCTGCATCTGCTCGAGGAGGCCGAGGTGGGCGGAGCGCTTCGCGACCACGCGGTCCTGCTCGGCGATGGACTGCTGGAGGGCGCGGAACTCGGCGAGGAGCTCCCGGCCGCGGTCGGCCGCGGCCTGCTCGGCCGCGCGGGCGGCCTCGGCCTCGCCATGGAGGCGGGTGACGACGGCGGCGCAGTCGGTCGCGCGGCGCTCGGCGGCGACGCGCTCGTCGCGCGCCTGGTAGAGCGCGTCGGCGAGGGCGGCGCGGCGCGCCTGGAAGCTGCGGAGGTCGACCTCGAGGTTGGTGACGTCGGCGCGGTGGCGCGTGATCTCGCCCTCGGCGATGAGCAGGTCCTGGCGGAGCTGGCGCAGGCCGGTCTCGCCGGCGGCGACGGCGCGCGCGGCCTCCTCGGCCTCGAGCGCGCGGCCGCGGTAGGCGCCGTCGGCCTGGCTGACCTCGCCCTCGCGGGCGGCCTTCTCGGCGGCGCCGCCGGAGAGGCGGGACTGGATCTCGGCGAGCTCGGCCGAGAGGGCCTCGCCCTCGCGGCGGGCCTCGTCGACGCGGGCGGCGAGGTCGTCGGCGCGGAGGCCGGCGGTGCGGCCCTCGGCCTCGGCCGAGTCGCGCGCGGAGCGGAGGTCGTAGAGCGAGCGCTGGGCGGCCTCGAGCCGCTCGGCGGCGGCGGCGCGCTCCTCCTTGGCCCTGGCGAGGTCGGCCTCGCGGCCGGCGAGGGCCTCGCCGAGCGAGGCGGCCTCGGCGCGCGTGGACTGGGTGGAGGCCTCGAGCTCCACCACCTGCGCGCGGCGCTCGCCCCACTGGCGGCCCTGCCACGCGAGGTCGAGGTGGGTGAGGCGGTGGCGGAGGCGGCGGTAGCGCAGCGCCTTCGCGGCCTGGCGCTTGAGCGAGGCGATCTGGCGGCCGACCTCCTCCACGACGTCGGTGGCGCGGGCGAGGTTCTGCTCGACCAGCGCGAGCTTGGAGAGGGCCTCCTTGCGCTGCGCCTTGTAGCGGGTGATGCCCGCGGCCTCCTCGAAGAGGTAGCGGCGCTCGGCGGGGTTGGCGGAGAGGATCTGGTCGATCTGCCCCTGCACCATGAAGGAGTAGGACATGCGGCCGACGCCGGTGTCCATGAACAGGCGCTGGATGTCCTTGAGGCGGCAGGGCTTGCCGTTGATGAAGTAGTCGCTCGCGCCCTCGCGGTGGAGGCGGCGCATGACGGAGACCTCGGCGAACTGGGTGCCGAGCTCCTTCTCGCAGTCGGCGAAGGTCAGCTCGACCTCGCAGATCGGCAGGGCCTTGCGCTGGTCGGTGCCGCTGAAGATGACGTCCTGCATCGAGGACCCGCGCAGCGACTTCGCGCTCTGCTCACCGAGCACCCAACGGATGGCGTCGACGATGTTGGACTTGCCGCAGCCGTTGGGGCCGACGACGGCGGTCATGCCCGGCCCCAGGCCGATGCGGGTGCGGTCGGCGAAGCTCTTGAAACCTTGGGCGACGATTTCCTTGAGGTACATCGGCGGGGGGCCGGGCAGACTTGCCCCCCCCGAGGGGGGCGGCAAGCGCCGAGTGCCCCGGCCCGGCGCCCCGGATTCGGGGTTGACCCCGGCCCCGCCCTGCCCTTTCCCTCAACCCTCAACCACATCCATGCCCGTCGAAATCAAGATCCGCAAGGGAGAGGCCGTCGACAAGGCCCTCCGTCGCCTCAAGAAGAAGGTCGACCGCGAGAACATCATCAAGGACGCCCGCGCCAAGCGCGGCTTCGAGAAGCCGACCACCCGCAAGCGCCGCAAGAACAAGGTGAAGGCCTTCAACGCCTACCTGCGCAAGAAGTGGGAGAACAAGTGAGGTCGCGCTGAGCG
>CAIPVK010000286.1:7500-16027 GCA_903868455.1 uncultured Opitutia bacterium | reverse complement strand
GACGAGGCGGCGTTCGTCCGCTCGCAGCTGGAGACGTTCGACGCCCTCGACCTGGCCGACGACGCCGTGGCCGAGCTCGAGCGCGCCCACGCCGTCGCCTCGCGCTCCGAGGAGCTCCTCGGCCTCCTCTCCCAGGCCGAGTCCGCCCTCGGCGGCCAGGGCCTCGGCCCCGCGCTCCCCAAGGCGCTCCGCGCGCTGGGCGAGGCCGCGCGCATCGACCCCTCGCTCGGCGACTCCCGCGCGCGGCTCGAATCGCTCGCCGCCGAGGCCGAGGACCTCCGCGCGGACCTCGCGCGCGCCGCCCGCGCGCTGGCCGGCGGCGGCGTGCCGCCCGACCTCGAGCGGCGGATGAACGCCTGGCTCGACCTTCGCCGACGCCACGGTCCCGACGCCGCCTCCGTCCGAGCCAAGCGCGACGCGCTCCGGTCGCGTCTCGCCGGCAGCGAGGGCGCGGACGCGCGCCTCGCCGAGCTCCAGGCCGAGGCCGACGCCGCGGAGGCCGCCTTGCGCCGGCTCGCCGCCGGCCTGCGGCGCGCCCGGACCAAGGCCGCCGAGGCCCTTGGCGAGGCGGTGCGCCGTCTCCTGGGCAACCTCGGCTTCCGCAAGGCCGACTTCCGCGTCGAGGTCGCCGAGGCCCCGCTCTCGGCGACCGGCGACAGCGCCGCGCGCTTCCTCTTCCGTCCCAACGCCGGGCAGGACCTCCTGCCGCTCACCCAGATCGCCTCGAGCGGCGAGGCCGCCCGCGTGCTGCTCGCCATCAAGACGGTGCTCGCCGCCTCCGACCGCACGCCCGTCCTCGTCTTCGACGAGGTCGACGCCAACGTCGGCGGCGAGGTCGGCGCCCAGGTCGGCCGCGAGCTGGCCGGACTCGGCGGCCGCCACCAGGTGGTCTGCGTCACGCACCTCCCGCAGGTCGCGGCCCTCGGCCGCCAGCACCTGGTCGTGACGAAGGATCAGGACGAGGCGTCGACCACCGTGGCGCTCGCCGAGGTGCATGGCGACCGCGAGGCGCGCCTCGGCGAGCTCGCCCGCATGCTGGGCGACCGCTCGAGCAAGTCGGCTCTCGCGCACGCGCGCGAGCTGCTCGCCGCGGGGCGCTGATCAGCGGGCCGTCCGCCCGAGCTTGCGCTCGATCGCGCGCCGCCCGATCGCCGCGGCCCAGGCCTTGGGCAGGCGCGCCGAGACGGCGCCGAGCAGGCGGTTGGACCAGCCGGTCGCGCGCTCGGCCGCGCCGTCCCTCATGGCGCGCAGGGCGTCGTCGGCGCAGTCCTCCGCCGATTGCCCGGGCAGGCCGGTGGGCGCGCTGAAACCCGCGCCGCGGAAGAAGTTGGTGGAGACGGGGCCGGGGCAGACGGCGACCGAGCGGACGCCGCGCCCGCGCCCCTCCTCGTCGAGCGCGACGCTCCAGTTGAGGAGGAAGGCCTTCGTGGCGGCATAGGTCGCCATGAGCGGCACGGGCTGGTAGCCGGCGAGCGAGGCCACGTTGGCCACCATGCCGCCCCGCGCGAGCAGCTCGGGCCAGAGCGCTCCCGTGAGGTGCACCGGCGCGCGGGCGTTGAGGTCGACCATGCGCAGCGTGTGGGGAAGGTTGGGCGCCGGGAACGGGCCGTAGGCCCCGAAGCCGCTGTTATTCACCAACAGTATCCTGCCTTCGCGCGGCATCAGTTCCCGTAATGCGGCCGCAACCCGCTCGACCTCAGCGGCTTCGGAGAGGTCCGCCGCCAGATGCCGCCGCCGGGGACCCTCGGTCCAGCCCTCGGGAATCGACCGGGAGACGTTGCCGACCCACGCGTCCGGGGCATACTCCTCCATGCGCCCGAGGAGGGCGCGCCCGATGCCGGACGAACCGCCCGTGATCACGATGACCGCGAAGGATCGCAGGAACTCGGCAGTTCGTTTGTCCAGGGGGCGCGTCTCCATGGGAGCCAACCAAACCCAACAAACCCAAATGAGCAACGCGTCCGTCGTCGTCTCGGGAGTCCACCTGGACCTCACCGAGTCCCTGAAGTCCTACGTCACGGCCAAGGCCGAGCGGCTGTTCCGCCACAACCCGCGCATCCTCCGCGTGGCGTTCGAGCTCGTCCACGGCCGCGCCCGCGACCACGCCTCGGAGTACGCCGCCCAGGCGCGCATCGAGGTCGCCGGTCCCGACATCGTGGTCCGCGTCGAGAGCGAGGACCTCTACAAGTCCATCGACCTGCTGATGGACAAGCTCGACCGCTCGCTGCGCCGGCGGCACCGGATGGACAAGGTCCGGCGCCACCAGGGCGTGGGCGACTGAGGGTCGCCTCCCCGGGTCGGTCACGCGGCCGGGCGGCGACGCCCGGCCGCCTTGTTCTCAGAGCGGGCGCGGCAGCTCGCGACCGGATTCCCGGATCGCGCGAAGAAGCTCGTCCCGCAGCCGGATCGCCTCCTCGGGCCGCGCGCCCGCGAGGTCGCGCGTCTCGCCCGGGTCGGCCGCGACGTCGTAAAGCTCCGTCCGTCCGCCCTCGAAGAAGTGGATCACCTTGAGGTCCCCGCTTCGCATCGCCGCGAAGGGTTCGATCCCCGGTCCCTTCCCGCCCCACACGTGGGGATAGTGCCAGACGAGGCGCCGCTGCGCCCCGGACTCGCCGCGCAGAAGGGGCGCGAGGTCGAGCCCGTCGAGATGCTCCGGCACCCGCCCGCCCGCCGCCGCCACGAAGGTGGGCATCAGGTCGACGATGCCGGCGACGCATTTGACGAGGGAGCCCGGGCGGGCGACGCCCGGCCAGCGGATGACCATCGGCGTGCGCAGCCCGCCCTCGTAGGCCGAGCCCTTGCCGCTCCGGAGCGGGGCGTTGCGCGGTTGGTAGCCGTCGACCCGCTGGGTGTGGCCGCCGTTGTCCGAGAGGAAGACCACCACGGTGTTCCCGGCCAAGCCGAGGCGGTCGAGCGCCTCGAGGATGCGCCCCAGGCTCTTGTCGACATCCGCCACCATCGTCGCGTAGTCGCGCTCGCGCGGGGGCAGCGGCAGCCCGGCGACGTCGGCGGCGAAGTCCTTGGCGGGCTCGATGGGGGCGTGGACGGCGAAGTGCGCGAGGTGGAGGAGGAAGGGTTTCCCGTCGGCCTTGGCGCGCTCGATCTCGGCGATGGCCTTGTCGGTCAGCGCCTGCGTGACGGTGACGTCCTTCCCGTGATAGTCGTCCAGGTCCCGCACGTCCCAGAGCGTGCGCCCCGCCTTGCCTTGGGAGAAATTCCGGGTGCCGAGGTGGCTTCCCGGTTGCCCCGCCGCGCCCCCGGCGATGTTGACGTCGAAGCCGAGTCGCCGCGGGTCCTCGCCCGGCGTGTCCGTCGCCCCCAGGTGCGCCTTGCCGATATGGATCGTCCGGTAGCCCGCCGCGCGCAGCAGGAAGGGCAGGGTGTCGGCGCTCTCGAAGCCCCGCTTGGCGCCGGAGCCCGGCGGCTGCAGCCCGTCGCAGTTCCAATCGGGCAGGGCGAGGGTCTTGGTGCGGACGCCGAGGTCCTTGCCCGGGTGCAGGGTCCAGTTCGTGACGCCGTGCCGGGCCGGCCCGAGTCCGGTGAGCAGGCTCACGCGGCTCGGGGTGCAGACCGGCGTGGCGTAGGCCTGGGAGAAGCGCGCGCCCTCGCGGGCCAGCCGCTCGAGGGCGGGCGTCCGGTAATGGTCGTTGAGGCCGGGAGCCTTGGGCAGCCCGAGGTCGACCGAGGTGTCGTTCCAGCCCTGGTCGTCGGTCATGAAGACGACCAAGTTCGGCCGCGCCGCGCCCCGCGCGAAGGCCGCGGTCAGCGCGAGGACGACGGCCAGCGCGAGGGCGGCGAGGATCCGGCGGGGCATGTGTCTTGCGACCCCGCGCGGCCCCCGCGGTTCCCTCAGCGCGCCGAGGGGAAGCCCCGCAGGAGCTCGTCACGCCGGCTCCTCGCCTCGGCCACGTCCTTCGTGCGCAGCGAGCGGCGCACCCGGCGGGCCGTGTAGTCGGGCAGGTGGACGGTGTAGTGCACCCACCAGGTGCCGTTGTTGTTCCAGATGTGGTGGTTCTCCTCCCCGCTCCGGCGGAGGGAGAGGCGGGGCTGGGCGGCGTCGGTCTCGTGGGTGTGGATCATGGTCGTGGTGGGGAAGGGCAGTTCCGCGCATCACGGCCAGGTCGCCGGGGAGTGGGTCTTTGATCCCTTGGGGGATCCTCATCCCGATGCCTTGCGGCTTCGGTGACCACCGTGGCCCTCCCGGGCTCGGTTGGTGCAAGTCGTTCGGCTGGGCCGACGCTTGCTCGTGATGCTTGGACTAGGTGAGAACGCCTACCACGGTACCATGCCCGTCAAGCCGGGAAAGGGCGGGGTGTGTCATAGGGGGGTAGGGGATGGGGGAATGGGGGGCTAGGGGGATAGGGGGATAGGGGAGGGGGGGATGACGAGGATTACGAGGATGAGGAGGAGAATGAGGAGGCGGAGGATTGGGGGATGAAGAGATGAAGGGATTAAAGGGATGAATGAGGGGAGCGAGGTGCGTGGAGCGGGTAGGGGCATGGTTACGCCCATGCCCTTTCAGCGGTGGCAGCGGGTCAGCGGAGGGCCTCCGGCCCTGCGAGAGTTGCAATCGAGGTGGGGATGGCTCTCCGAGCCGTCCGCCTTCCTTCACCTACTGATCTTTCACCCGATACCCCTATTCTCCAATCCCCTGGCCCCCTATTCTTCTAGTCCCCTATCCCCCTATTCCCCATTCCCCTCCTTAACCAGCGCCACGATGCTCTCGATGTGACGGGTCTGGGGGAAAAGGTCGAAGGGACGGGCCGAGAGGACCTTCCAGCCGCGCGCGGCGAGCCAGCGGATGTCCCGCGCCTGGGTGTCGGGCGCGCAGCTCACGTAGACGATCCGGCGCGGCGCGTAGGCGTCGAGCTGGGCGAGGAAGGCCTCGTCGCAGCCCTTGCGCGGCGGGTCGATGATCACGGCCGTCGCGGGTCCCTTGACCGGGAGCTTGCCGAAGATCGCCTCGGCGGAGCCGGCGACGAAGCGGCAGTTGAGCAGCCGGTTGGCCGCGGCGTTCTCGGCGGCCTTGCGCACGGCGTCCTCGCTGACCTCGACCCCGTGGACGGACTCGAAGTGGCGGGCGGCGGAGAGGGCGAAGAGGCCCGAGCCGCAGTAGGCGTCGACCAGGTGGCGGGCGCCCGAGGCCTTGGCGAGGTCGACCGCGTGGCCGACGAAGGCGGGCAGGATGGACGGGTTGTTCTGGAAGAAGTCGCCCGCGACGAAGCGCAGGGTGAGGTCGCCCACCGTCTCGGTCACCGAGGCGCGCGGGTCGGTCACGACGCCTTCCTTGGTCTCGCGCAGGAGCAGCGTGGCGCCGCGGCGGAACTCGCCGGCCCGGGCGCGCACCTCGCGGCGCACGTCCTTGAGCGCGGCGTTCACGGCGTCGGTCGCGATGGGGCAGGCGGGGACGTCCACCAGCCTCCGCGCGTTGTGCGCGTGCAGGAAGCCGATGGGGAACTCGCCGGGCCCGCGCGGCGGCTGGAAGTGCGGGGTGAGCTTGGTCCGGTAGCCCCATTCCCTGGGCGAGGGATGGCAGGGGTCGACCTCGACCTCCACGCCGCCGAGGCGGGCGAGCGCCTCCTTGAGCTGGGCCTGCTTCCAGCGCAGCTGCTCGGGGTAGGCGAGATTCTGGTATTGGCAGCCGCCGCAGGACCCGAAGAGGGGGCAGCGCGGCTCGACGCGGTGGGGCGAGCGCTGGTGGATCCGCACCAGGTCGCCGCGCGAGAAGTTGGCGGAGTTGTGCCAGATGCGGGCGGTCACGCGCTCGCCGGGCAGGGCGCCCGTGACGAAGACCACCCAGCCGTCGACCCGGCCCACGCCGTCGCCGAGGTTCGTCAGGTTGTCCACCGTGAAGGTCACCTCCGCGTGGTAGGCGAAGGGCACGGCCTTGAACTTGGGAGGGGCTTGGCGGGGACGGTCTTCCACGGGGTGACCCTCCCCCGCGGGGGGCGCGGGGTCGAGCGTGAAAGGCGGCTCGCCTGCCGCGCCGGGAGCGTCCATCAAGTCGGTGTGTCCGACGAGGTCATCCACAGCCGACAGAACCCCCGCGTCCAGGGCGTCGCCAAGCTGCGCGACCGCGCCGTCCGCGACGCGCGCGGCCGCTTCCTGGTCGAGGGCCTGCGCGAGCTCGCGCGCGCCCTGGAGCGAAAGGTCGCCCTCGAGGAGGTCTATTTCTGCCCTGCGCTCTTCAAGGACGCCGCCGCCTCCGAGGCCCTGCTCACCCGCGTCGCCGAGGCCGGTGTCGCGCTCTGCGAGCTCGGCGACTCGGCGTTCGACAAGGTGAGCGGACGGGAGGGGCCGGACGGGCTGCTGGGCGTGGCCGAGACCTGGGATGTCTCCCTCGGCCGCCTCGACCTCGGCAAGGACCCGCTCGTGCTCGTCGCCGAGGCCGTCGAGAAGCCCGGCAACCTCGGCGCCCTCCTGCGCACGGCCGATTCCGCCGGCTGCGCCGCCCTCGTCGTCTGCGACCCGGTCACCGACCTCTTCAACCCGAACGTCATCCGCGCCTCCCAAGGCGCCGCCTTCTCGGTGCCGGTCGCCGTCGCCTCGACCGCCGAGGCCATCGCCTGGGCCAAGGCCAACGGACTGCGCGTCCTCGCGACCACGCCCGACGGCGCCAAGCCGCTCTGGGACGTCGACGCCCGCGGGCCGGTCGCGATCGTCATGGGCTCGGAGAAGGACGGGCTCGCGCCGGCTTGGCTCGCGGCCGCCGACGCCCGCGTCGTCATCCCGCAGGCCGGACTCTCGGACTCCCTCAACGTCGCCACCGCCGCCGCCATCTGCCTCTTCGAGGCGGTGAGGCAGAGGAGGTAGGGGCGCCTCGCCGAGGCGACCAGGGCTTGTAGGGAGGACGACGAGGACGACGAGGATGCGGAGGATGACGAGGAGGCGGAGGATTTTGGCTGCCCACGTTGTCCGCAGCCGATGGGAGGAGCGCGGACGAGTTTCTTGCCCCTTCTTTACTTTGAAATCTCACATCTGAAATCTGACCGAGCGGTAGCAGCGGGTCAGCGGCGATGAACTCGCTGCGCTCGTTGGATGGTTAGCTCGATAGCCCGTTGGCTCCTTAGTTTCTGAGCTCCCTGCCGCGTTGCTCTTCCCAGCTCTTCCCAGCCTTTCCCAGCCGCTTCTAGCCGCTTTAAGCTCCTTCTAGCCTACGGGGAATGAGCGAAGCGAATTCACGCCCGCTAACCCCGCCGACCCCGCTCCTCGCTCCCCCGCTCCCCGTCACCCAATCGCCTTCGCGACCAGGTCGTCGAGCTTCTTGCCGTCGATGGCGAACAGGCGGATTGTGGTGAGGCTTGGCCTCGTCCGTTGGACTCGGCCTTGCCCGCCTCGGTCGCTCAGCCTATGGCTTTAGCGACCAGGTCGTCGAGCTTCTTGCCGTCGATCGCGAACAGGCGGATGCCCTCGGCGGTCTTCTCGGTGGCCATGGCGTCCTCGTTGTGGTGCCAGCGGAACTCCTTCTCGCCCCAGGCCTTGGCGGCCTCGCCCTCGGCGGCCGACTTGGCGGCGTCGAGCGCCGGGGGGACGGCGGCCGTGTCCTTGGAGAGCTCGTCGAGCAGGTTGGGGGCGATGGTCAGGAGGTCGCAGCCGCAGAGCGCCTTGATCTGGCCGATGTTGCGGAAGGAGGCGCCCATGACCTCGGTCCTCACGCCGTTGCGCTTGTAGTAGGCGTAGATGCGGCGGACGGACTGCACGCCCGGGTCGGCGGCGCCGGCGTTGGCCGCCTCGTTCCAGGCGGCGCCCTGCGACTTCTTGTGCCAGTCGTAGATGCGGCCGACGAAGGGCGAGATGAGCTGGACCTTGGCCTCGGCGCAGGCGACGGCTTGGGCGAAGGAGAAGAGCAGGGTGAGGTTGCAGCGGATGCCCTCCTTCTCGAGTTCGGCGGCGGCCTGGATGCCCTCCCAGGTGGAGGCCATCTTCACGAGGATGCGCTCGCGGGGGATGCCGGCGGCCTTGTACAGCGCGATGAGCTCGCGGGCCTTGGCGACCGTGGCGGCCTTGTCGAAGGAGAGGCGGGCGTCGACCTCGGTCGAGACGCGGCCGGGGACGATCTTGAGGATCTCCGTGCCGAAGGCGATGAGCAGGGCGTCGACCGCCGCGGCCACGCCCTTGGACTTGTTGTCCTGGGCGGCCTTCTGGAGGAGCGCCTGGTACTCGGGCATCTGGACGGCCTTCAGGATGAGGCTGGGGTTGGTCGTGGCGTCCAGGGGCTTGAAGGCCTTCATGGCGGCGAAGTCGCCGGTGTCGGCGACGACCTTGGTGTGCTGACGGAGCTGCTCGAGGGCGTTCATGGTGGAGAAACGAGGATTAAGGGAAAGGGTGCCGGGAGGGGAGGAAATTAAGAACTGAAAATTGGGAATTAAGACGACCAAAAAGGCGCCGCGCCCGAGCTTGGCCCTTCATGGGTGATGGACCCTCCACGTTTTCTCCTCTTAATTTTTAATTCTTAATTCTTAATCCGCCCAGCGTCTCGCTCCCCACTCCCCACTCCCCGCTCCCCGCCCCCCGTCCCCGTCTTTAC
>CAIPVK010000286.1:0-2500 GCA_903868455.1 uncultured Opitutia bacterium | reverse complement strand
ATCTACAATAAGTTATCACCATTGTGCCTAGAATGTCTTTTGAAAAACGGCGTAGAAAACCAGTCAATGGCAAGAAGTTACATGCAACAGTGTGGATGCCTTGGCGACAACTAGCGATGAAGGACGTGGCAAGCTGCGATAAGCTTCGGGGAGCCGCACACAGGCTGATCCGGAGATGTCCGAATGGGGAAACCCAACGCGCAAGCGTTATCCTGGACTGAATACATAGGTCCTGGAAGCAAACCTGGAGAAGTGAAACATCTCAGTATCCAGAGGAAAAGAAAGAGAATCGATTCCCTGAGTAGTGGCGAACGAAACGGGAACAGCCCAAACCAGACCGACTTGTCGGGCTGGGGTCGTAGGGCCTCGATATGATACCAGCGAGGTTAGGCGAAGCGTTTGAATGACGCGCCAGAGAGGGTGAAAGCCCCGTAACCGAAAACTGAGCTGGGTCTAGAGGTACCCTGAGTAGCACCGGACACGTGAAACCCGGTGTGAAGTCACGCAGACCACTGCGTAAGGCTAAATATAGTTGTCGACCGATAGTGAAGAGTACCGCGAGGGAAAGGTGAAAAGCACCCCTGTTAGGGGAGTGAAAAGTACCTGAAACCTGTTGCATACAAGCGGTCGGAGCCCCCTCGTGGGGTGACGGCGTACCTTTTGCATAATGGGTCTGGGAGTTGACGTGAGGAGCCAGCCTAAGGACCCTTCGGTCCGGAGGCGCAGCGAAAGCGAGTCTGAACAGGGCGACCAGTTCCTCGCGTCATACCCGAAGCGGAGGTGATCTACCCATGGCCAGGTTGAAGCCCACGTAACAGTGGGTGGAGGACCGAACCGATGGCACTTGAGAATGCCCCGGATGAGCTGTGGGTAGGAGTGAAAGGCTAATCAAACCCCGTAATAGCTGGTTCTCTCCGAAATATATTTAGGTATAGCGTCCAGCGCTGACCCGTGGGGGTAGAGCACTGAAAAGGCTAGGGGACACACCCGTCTACCAAACCTTATCAAACTCCGAATACCACGGGGCGAAGCTGGGCAGTCAGGCTGTGGGGGATAAGCTTCATAGCCGAGAGGAAAACAGTCCAGACCACCAATTAAGGCCCCAAAGACATCGCTAAGTGGACCAAAGGATGTGAACTTGCACAGACAATAGGGATGTTGGCTTAGAGGCAGCCACCATTTAAACAGTGCGTAACAGCTGACCTATCGAGTGAGTTCGCGCCTAAGATGATCGGGACTAAGCGATGCGCCGAAATTGTGGGCTGCAGCAATGCAGCGGTAGGAGAGCGTTCCAACAGCGGCGAAGCCGGAGCGGTAAGCGACGGTGGAGCGGTTGGAAGTGAGTATCCAGACATAAGTAACGATAAGCTTGGTTGAAATCCAAGCCGCCGTAAGGATAAGGTTTCCAGGGCAAGGTTCGTCCTCCCTGGGTCAGTCGGGAGCTAAGCCGAGGCCGTAAGGAGTAGGCGATGCACATCAGGTTAATATTCCTGAACCAGATTGGGAGAACGGGAAAGAGGAGGTGACAGACCTTAATGACTTGGCAGCCGAGGGCTACGGCCCGAGGCGCGTCACTGAATCGATCTCCAGGAAAAGCCCCAATCATTAGCCCGTACCGCAAACCGACACAGGTATCCGGGATGAACATTCTAAGGCGCGTGAGTCAAATCTCCTCAAGGAACTCGACCGATTGACCCCGTATCTTCGGTATAAGGGGTGCTCCGGGCAACCGGAGTCTCAGTAAAGTGGCCCTACCGACTGTTTATCAAAAACACAGCTCTCTGCTAAGTCGCAAGACGACGTATAGGGAGTGACGTGTGACCAATGCGGAAAGGTGAAAGTTGGAGCTGCAAGGTTCCGATCTAAGCCCCCGTGAATGTCGGCCGTAACTATAACGGTCCTAAGGTAGCGAAATTCCTTGTCGGGTAAGTTCCGACCTGCACGAATCACGTAACGAGTAGGGCATTGTCTCGAGGAGAGGCTCAGTGAAATTGTAGTCGCGGTGAAGATGCCGCGTTCCCGCAGCAGGACGGAAAGACCCTATAGACCTTTACTGTAACCTGTTATTGGCGCTTGAGATGTGGTTCGTAGCATAGCTGGGAGACTTTGAAGTCCGCCTCCAGGGGCGGATGGAGTCACAACATGAAATACCAGTATCCATTTCTTAGGCGTCTAACCCAACTTCCATCATCTGGATTGGGGACAGTGATAGGGGGTCAGTTTGACTGGGGCGGTCTCCTCCGAAAGAGTAACGGAGGATTGCGAAGGTCAGCTCAGGCCGGTTGGTAATCGGCCGCCGAGTACATGGATACAAGCTGGCTTGACTGCGAGACTTACAAGTCGAGCAGGTACGAAAGTAGGCCCAAGTGATCCGGTGACGCATCGTGGGATGCTCATCGCTTAAAGGATAAAAGGTACCTTAGGGATAACAGGCTGATAACGCCCAAGCGTTCATAGCGACGGCGTTGTTTGGCACCTCGATGTCGGCTCATCACATCCT
>CAIPVK010000285.1 GCA_903868455.1 uncultured Opitutia bacterium | reverse complement strand
TTTGCCCATTGCCCATTTGTCGAATGGCTGCAGCAGTAACCAGCGGCTCGCTTCCCCACTCCCCGCTCCCCGCTCCTCAAATCTCCCATCCATGCCCGCCCGCATCCGACTCCCTCGTCGCCCCGCCCCCGCCCCCGTCCTGGTGGTCGGCTCCGTGGCCTACGACTCCATCGAGACCCCGCACGCCAAGGGCGAGCGCATCCTCGGGGGCAGCGCCTCCTAC
This sequence comes from uncultured Opitutia bacterium, assembly GCA_903868455.1. Classification (GTDB taxonomy): domain Bacteria; phylum Verrucomicrobiota; class Verrucomicrobiia; order Opitutales; family UBA953; genus UBA8828. The sequence continues at coordinate 1,311 of CAIPVK010000285.1, read as the reverse complement.
GGCGCCCTGGCCGCGAGCTACTTCACCGAGCCCCGCCTGGTCGGCGTCGTCGGCCATGACTTCCGCGCGGCCGACCGCCGCAAGCTGGAGCGACGCGGCATCGACCTCTCGGCGTTGAGGGCCGACGAAGGGGGCCGCACCTTCTTCTGGCGCGGGCGCTACCACGAGAACTTCAACCGGCGCGAGACTCTCGAGCTCGAGCTCAACGTCTTCGAGCGCTTCCGCCCCGACCTCCCGGAGGCCCATCGCGCCTCGCCCTTCGCCTTCATCGGGAACATCCGGCCCGACCTCCAGCTCCACGTCCTCGACCAGATGCGGGGCAAGCCCTTCGTCGTCGCCGACACCATCGACATCTGGATCGAGACGATGCGCGACACCCTCCTGCAGGTCCTCCGCCGCGCCGACGTCACCGTGATCAACGATAGCGAGGCCTCCAAGATCACCGGCGAGACCAACGCCGTCGCCGCCGGCCGCGCGCTGCGCGCCCTCGGCCTCCGCACCGTCATCGTCAAGAAGGGCGAGCACGGCGCCGTCCTCCTGCACGACGACGGCCTCTTCACGCTGCCCGCCTTCCCCGTCGAGCGCCTGCACGACCCCACCGGGGCGGGCGACAGCTTCGCCGGCGCCCTCATCGGCTACCTCGCGGCCCGCGGCGAGACCGGCTTCGCGGCCCTGCGCGAGGGCATGGCCTTCGGCACCGCCGTCGCCTCGCTGACGGTGGAGGATTTCTCCTGCGACCGCCTGGCCTCGGCCGGCTGCGCCGAGATCCGCCGCCGCCGAAGGGAGCTGAGCAAGATCACGAGGATTTAACGGCGGGGAGCGCGGAGTGGGGAGCGAGGAGCGGGGGGCGAGAGGCCGAGGATGACGACGACTCGGAGGATGACGGGGAGCCGGAGGAGGCGGAGGAGCCGAGCGTAGCGAGTTCTCGCCCGCTAGCACCGCCAGTTACGCTTTTACCGCTTGAAGCGGCTCACGGCGGCTGGGAAGGGCTGGAAAAGGATGGGAAGAGCTGGAAAGGGAAATGCTCCAACAAGCCATCGATTCACGGAGCTATCGAGCCAACGAGCCAACGAGCACTGCTACCCCTGGTTAGCCGTTTAGCCGGTTAGCATAAACCCCCGCCCCCCGCCCCCCACTCCCCGCTCCTCACTCCTCACTCCCCGCTCCCCGCCTCCACCCCTCTTCCAACCCCATCAAGGTGAGGTGGGGAATCCTCCGGAGCCGCGCCGCCAGCTCCGGCGGGAGGAAGTCGGCCGTGCCGCCCGTCGCGAGCAAGGTCGGCGACGGCGAGCCCGCCGCCGCCAGCTCCGC
>CAIPVK010000284.1 GCA_903868455.1 uncultured Opitutia bacterium | reverse complement strand
GGAAGACCTCCTTGAAATCGTAGACGCCCGCGAAGTCCTCGGGCCGGTCGTCGTCCGACTTCCCGAAGAGGCCGGAGTCGATCAGGTTGAAGACGATGTTCCCCACGTCGGCGGTGCGCCTGACGCCCCAGTTGCCGAGGAGGGGGAAGGCCATCGGGCCGTAGGCCTCCAGGCAATGCTGGCGGAACCCCTCGAGCACCTGGGGTCCGCTGACATGCCGGCTGCGGGCCGAGGCCTTGGCGCCCTTGCGCGGCTCGCCGTGCACGATCCGCTGGGCGTGGTCGAGCCCCAGGCGCACCGCGTGGTAGGCCTGGGGGCGGTAGCGCGGGTCCTTGCGCACGCACTCGCGGATCGCTTCCTCGATGTCCATGCCCCGACCCTGCCCGCGCGTCGCCGCTCGGCAACGCCGAAAGGTGCGCGGCATGGTATAATGGGAGATGCTCGGCGCCATCGCGGGTGACATCATCGGGTCGGTCCATGAGTTCGGGAAGAACGCCGACCCGGACTTCGAGCTCTTCGTCGCGGGCTCCGCGCCGACGGACGACTCCCTCCTGACCTGCGCGGTCGCGGCCGCCTGCCTCGAGGGCCGGGGTCGCTATCGCGAGCACCTGCTCGAGGCGTACGCCGCCGCGGAGCGCGTCCGTCCGGGACCGCCCACCGGACCCGGCTGGGGCTCGGGGTTCGCCGCCTGGGCGGAGTCGGGCGGCGAGCCGGGGCGCGACTCCTACGGCAACGGCGCCGCGATGCGCGTCAGCGCGATCGGGTGGCTGCGCGGGGAACGCGAGGACGTGCTCCGCGAGGCGGAGCTCTCCGCCCTGCCCTCGCACGCCCATCCGGAGGCGATCCGGGGCGCGCGCTGCGTCGCCTGGTGCGTCGCGGTGGCGAGGACCACGCGCGACGCCGGGGCGGTCGCCGAGGCCGCGCGCGAGTTCTACGGCGAGCTGCCGACGCTCGAGCGCATCCGCCGCGAGCACGAGTACAACGAGTCCTGCCAGGGCTGCGTGCCGGAGGCCATGGCCATCGCCTGCGCCTGCCCGGACTACGAGTCGGCGATCCGGGCCGCCTGCTCGGTGAGGGGCGACGCCGACACCCTGGCCGCGATCGCGGGCGGCGTGTCCGAGGCCCTGCACGGCGTCCCCGGGCCGATCGCCCGCGAGGCCCGGGCGCGCCTGACGCGCTGGTATCCCCTGGCCGAGCGGCAACTCGCCGCCGCCTTGTCGGCCTACCCCCGCTGAATCGGCTTCAAAGCCGCCGGCGGTTCGGCATCCTTAAGCCATGCCCGCGTCCCCCCGCGCCGCCTGCCTGCTCGCCCTCCTGGCCCTGGTGCCGGCGGCCGCGCAGGAGCATCTCCGACACATCGCCGACTGCCGCGTGACCTGGCAGAGCCCGTCCGCGCGCGCCGCGGACGCCATGCCGCTGCCGGGGACGAAGGGCGCCGCGGCGTGGGTCCGGTTCTCGGAGGGCGCGCTGCGGATCCGCCCGACGCATGGCGCGGCCATCACGGAGGACGAGGCGTACGGCACGCTGGGCTGGGTGCGTCTGGCCCCCGAGGGCGTCGACCTCGCGAGTCCCGGGAGCTTCCGGCAGACCCTGATTCCCGAGGAGGGCGCGATGACCGTCGAGGTCGTGGCCGGCGACGGCACCAAGGTCTCCTGGCGCCTGTGGTTCGGCGCGGAGACGCTCGTCGTCGAGACCAAGCTCTCCCGGCCGCTCCCCCTGAGGCTCGTCTACGGCCACACCGTGGCGAGCCCCGCGCGACGCGGCGACGACCGGGTGGACGTCGTGGACGGCGCCCTGCTGTACGCGCATCGCAACGCCGGGGCGCGTCGCACGCGCCAGCTGGCGGCCGAGCAAGGGCAGGATGCCGCCAGGCTCTCGCCGACGATCGCCACCCGCGCCTACGGCCTCGCCCTCGCCGGCGCGACCCGCGCCGCCTGGACTCCGGGTGTGCCCGCCAAGGTGGAGGGCATACCGGGACATGAGTGGACGGGCGTCTGGCCCGCGGCCTCGGAGCATGTGACGACGCTCACCCTCGGCGCGGCCCCGGGTCTCGCGACCGAGGACCTCGCCCGGCGCGGGACGACGGTCGCCAGCCCCGAGGTCCTCCCGTCGGTCCGCCTCGCCGCGGAGCAGCGCTGGGAGGATTTCTGGCGACGGGGCGGCGTCGCCATCAACCCGAAGGCCGGCCCTTCCGATCCCGCGCACCAGGTCGGCCGCAACCACACGCTCGCGCGCTTCCTGCTCGCCGCCAACCAAGGCGCCGAGCTTCCGCCCCGCCTCTCGGGCGGCCCGGTGGAGACGCCTCCGGGAACGCCGGCGCCGGCGACATGGACGGGCCAGGGCCTGCGCCTTCTCGGTTGGGCGGCGTTGGCGGGAGCGGACGACGACCTGCTGACGCCGGTGCTCCGGCTCTATCGCGACCGTCACGCGGCCGCCCAGGCGCGCGCCAAGCTCGCCAAGGCCGCGGGGGCCCTCTGGCCCGAGACGCTCACCGTGGCCGGGTTGTCCGCCGCGCCCACCGGGCCCGACGGCATGCCGCGCGACCCCGTCCTCTCGCGCCATCTCACGAGCCCCATCGAGTACGGATGGATGGCGGCGCGCGCCCACCTCGAGCTGGGGAGGGACCTTCGGCCGGACCTTCCCTGGATCCTCGACGCGGTCAGGGGCATCGAGTCGCTGCACACGCCCAAGCCCCCCGCGGCGAAGCCGGGCAAGGACGGCAAGGCGCCGGCGGCTCCCGCCGCGCCGGGCCCCCTCCTGCTCCAGCCCGCCTCCGCGCTCGGCGTCTGCCCCGGCGCGACCAATCCGGCCGACCTCGTGGCCGGTCTCCGCGCGCTGGTCCCCTTCCTCTCGAGCAGGGAGCAGGTGCCGGCGGCGGAACGCCAGGCGTTGTCGGCGCTCGCCGCCCGCCTGCCCGAGCTGCCGCTGGCGACCCGAGGCGAGACGGAGTTCCTCGCCCCCGCGGCCAAGTGCGGCCGCGTCGTCGGCGCCCTCGAGCTGCCCGAGCTCCACGCCTCGTGGCCGTTCGGGCTGGTGGGCGTCGCCTCGCCGACGGGCCTTGAGCTGGCGCGCGCCACCTGGGAGCTCGCCAAGGAGCCCCGCGGCGAGCCCCGTTCGCCGACCTCGCTCCGCCGCGGCGACGTGTCGGGCCAGCCGACGCTCGCCCTGCTCGCCTCGCTCGGCCTGGCGGACGCGTCAGGCAAGGCGGCGGTGGCGAAGCTCTCGGACGCCGCCGCGCGGGCGCGCTTCCCCCTGTCGCACGGCGCGCCCGAGAGCGGCCCCGACCTCGCCTCGGTGGCGGCCGGCGTCGCCGGCCTCCATGCGATGCTCGTCGCGTCGGAACCCGACCCGAAGGGGCGCATCTTCCTGCTTCCCGCCTGGCCGCGCGGCTGGGACGTCACCTTCCGCGTGCGCGCGGCGGGAGGCACGGTCGTCGACGGCGTGGTCGAGGGCGGCCGCCTGACCCGGTTGGTGACGACGCCGGCCGAGCGGCGCGACGACATCGTGTTGCCCGAGGGCTGGAGCCTGCCCGCGCGCTGAGTCAGCGCCGGTCCCAGCGCTCGAGCCGGCAGGTGAAGCCGCCGAGGTCCACCTCGGTCGAGCCCGCCGGGCTAAGGCGGTCGTCCGCCGGTCCGACGCGCACGGGATTGGCGAGCACGAGCCGTCCGCCCGGCGCGAGCACCTCGGCCGCGGCGGCGAAGAGGCCCGCGATCAGGCCCTTCAGGTCCTTCACCGGGACGCGGCGGCCCATCGGCGGGTTGGTCACGACCAAGCCCACGGTGCCGGCGGTGAGCTCGGGGACCTTGGCGTGCTCGCGGAAATCGGCGACCATCAGGCGCGAGCGGACGCCCGCCAGCCCCGCGGCCTCGAGGTTGGCGCGCGCGACCGCGATCGCCTCCGGGTCGAGGTCGCCGCCGACGAGCAGGGCGGCGCCGCCGAGCAGGCCGCGCTCGACGAGTTCCTGGCCCGAGCCGCAGAAGGGATCCCAGACCACCTCGCCGTCGCGCCGTCCGGCCAGCCGGGCCATGGCGGCGGCGAGCGGCGGGTGCGAGGCGGCGGGCACGTCGCCGCGGCGATAGGCGAAGCGGGGGTCGGGGGAGAACCTCGGGCGCAGCTCGAGGCGCACGCCGCCGACGATCGGCAGGAGGTCGAGCGACCAGGGGGCGCCTCGCGGGTCGTTGAGGAGGTCGGGCGCGAGCGCGCGCACGGCCTCGGCGACGCCGCGCAGGAAGGCGGGGTCGCCGAGCTCGTCCGGCGCCTCGATGCGGAAGCGCGCCGCGCCCGAGGTGGCCGAGCGGAGCACGGCGGAGCCGACCGGCCCGGCGACGCGGAGCGCGACGGGTTGGACCGCCGCGGCGGCCGTGCGGGCCCGGACCTCGCCGAGGACGAGGGCGAAGGCGGCGGCGACGCGCGGCCGCAGGAGGTCGGCGAGCCGCAGGCGTCCGTCGGCGCGCGCCAGCACGCGACCCGGCGAGCGCGCGAGGACGCGGACCTCGGGCAGGCGCTCGGCCAGCTCCTCGGCGAGGATCGCCTCGAGGCCGCGTCGGCATCGGAACGCCACGTCGATCCCCGCGGGCAGCAGGGCCTCGGTGGCGACGGCGCCCGGCTGCTCCTCGCGGGCGGCGCGCGCGAGCAGGCGCCCCGCGTCGGCGACATCGGCGCCGGCGTCCAGGGTGGCGCGGCCGCCGACCTTGCCCAGCGCCTCGCGGAGGGCGCGGCGCTCGGACTCGCTGGCGGCCTCGGGCAGGCGGCCGAGGAGCGCGCCCTCGGCGCCCCGGTCGTCGCCCAGCTTGGGCAGGGCCGCGGCGGCGTAGCGCCGGATCTTCTCGGAGGGATCCCGCAGCAGGCCGCGGAGCCAGTCGCGGGCGCGTGCCTTGCCGGCCTCGTCGCCGCGGTCGGCGAAGGCGACGCCGACGGCGCGGACGACGGCGGCCCGGCGGCTGCGCTCCGGCTCGGCCAGCGCGTCCAAGGCCCGCGCCTCCCGCCACAGCTCCTCGCAGGTCTTGCCCCGGAGGGCGCGGTAGAGCTCGTTGTCGGACTTCACGGCGTGGACCATCGGCGGCCGCCGCCGCGGCTCCAAGCCGATAAAGCGGCCCTCAGCCGACGCGCACCACGCGGAAGCCGAGCTTCCAGAGGACCGCGAGCAGCGCGGCGAGGCCGAGCGCGCCGAGGAGCAGGCGCGCGGCGTTGCCGGCGAGGAGGCCGAGGACCTCCCATTTCAGGCCGCGGTCGAAATCCGGATCGCCCGCGAGATAGGCGGCGAAGACCGGCTCGGCCTCGGCGAGGCTGAGCTCGCGCCGCGACCGGAGGTACTCGCGTCCGGCGCCCTTCTTCTTGCGCACGGCCAGGAGGCCGGGGGCCGAGCCCGCGCGCGCCTCGAGGAACTCCTCGGCGGCCTTGGCCAGCCGGAGGTCGGCGTCGCGCCCGGCGGCGACGGCGCGGAGCGCGGTGAGCAGCTCCGTCTCGCTGGGGTTGTGCAGGTCGACCTCGTCGGTCGTGAGGTGACAGCTGGGGGCGTGGTGCGACATGGGGGTGCGGGGAGGTCCCCCACCGGTGGTCGGGGCGAGAGGATTCGAACCTCCGACCTCTTGTACCCGAAACAAGCGCGCTAGCCAGACTGCGCTACGCCCCGAACCAGTGGAAGGTCATCCACGCAGGACGCGGGGGGTGGGGCAAGGAAAAAGGGGTCGCCTCCCGCGCGGGGTCGGGCACGCTGGGGGCATGGACACGCGCGCGTCGACGATCGAGGTGCGGCTGGGCTCCTCCGCCCAGCTCTTCAACTCGATGGACCCCTCGCCGTTCCATGAGCGCGACCTGGACCGCGACGCCGAGGCCTTCATCGTCGGCTGGGCGCGCGAGCTCCCGCGCGAGTCGCGCCTGCGCATCCTCGTGACCCTGAGGTCCGCCGAGGACGAGGCCCTGCCCTCGCGCGTGCGCGACTCGGTCCGCAACTACTTCGGCGCCCGCGAGACCGCCCTGCGGCGCGAGCTCCGGCTCCTGCTCGAGGAGGGCCGGATGACGCTCGCCATCGGCCTCGCCTTCCTGGGCGCGGTCCTGACCCTGGCCCGCCTCGTCCCGGTGGACGCCGCCTGGGGCGGCATCGTCCGGGAAGGGCTCACCATCTGCGGGTGGGTGGGCATGTGGCGGCCCATCGAGATCCACCTCTATCGCTGGTGGCCGCTGCGGCGGGAGGCCCGGCTGCACCGCCGGCTGGCCGAGGCGGAGGTCGAGGTTCGCGCCGGCGCCTGAGTTTTTGCGATTTTTTTACCCCGGCGGTTGACAACCGGAGCGGCGGCGGCCAACCCTCCGCCTTCGGCATGCAGAATTTCGCCAATCAGTGCCTCGACCTCGCGCGGTCGCTCCTCCAGCAGAACCTCGCCGCGGTCGCGGCCGACGGCGCCGTCACCCCCGTGGAGGGCGAGCGGATGCGGGCGGACGAGCCCGGCCACGTGGCCCTCGCCCTCGGCGAGTACCATCGCGCCACCAACGAGACGTCGATCGGCAAGACCGACATCGTCGACCTCACCGCGCGCTGCATCCGCGCCCAGCTCGCCATCCGCGAGGGCTCGGACAACGGCCTCGCCTACGCCTGCCTCGGCCTCCTCTCCTTCGGCGCCTCCAAGGAGCGCAACCTCGTCTGGGACCGGCTCGACGCGGCGACGCGCGAGACCATCGCGGCCCGCCTCGCCGAGGAGCAGGTCCACGCCAACCACTTCCAGGCCTTCGACATCGCCAAGGCCGTCTGCCGCTTCTCGCTGGGCATGACGGACAAGGACATGTCGGGCGTCCTGGTCGACCGGCTGGTCGACGGCATCGCCGCCGCCAGCTCGGGCGGCTACTTCGACGACGCCCCCAAGTCCGGCAACCCCGAGGCCCTCGGCGGCTGCTTCGACCTGTACGGACTGGTCGCCCTCGTCTTCGCCCGGCAGGCGCTCCAGCTCCACACCAACCCGACCGCGCGCGACGCCAAGCTGCCCAAGCTTCGCACGCACGCCGAGAAGTACGTCCGCCTCCTCCTCGAGACCTCGCGCGAGGACGGCCTAGGCTGGTCGCACGGCCGAGGCATCGGCGCCTACGGCCAGATGCATCCCGTGTCGGTCCTCCTCCAGGCGCTGCGCGACCGCTGGGTCCCCGCCGACAAGGAGCCCCAGGCCCGCGACCTCGTCCGCCGCCTCTTCACCCACCTCTTCGGCGCGTTCATCGACCTCGAGCACGGCGTGCTCGTCATCCGCGACGCCGAGCGCGACACCATCCCGGGCCACACGACCCGGATGGCGAACTTCGACGCCTCGCGCTACCTCTGCCAATGGTCGCGCCTCGCCAAGACCATCGGCGGCCCCCTGCCCGTGCTCGCGCCCGCCGCGAACGCCCAGCCCAGCTGCCGCTACTTCCCGTTCGACCGCCGCCCGGGCAAGGAGCAGGGCCTCTGCGTCTACTCCGACCCGGCGAGCGGCCTGCACGTCCACCTGCCGCTCGTCTCCGGCGGCGGCCGCGGCCTGAGCGACTCGCTCGCCTTCCCGCACATGCCCGGCGTGATGGACTGGCCGGTGCAGGTCGGGCGCCCCTGCTTCATCCCGCACTTCCGCGTCGGCGGCCGCGAGATCACGCCCTCCTTCGCCGGCAAGAACGTCCAGGTGTCCATGGGCAACCGCGGCGCCTTCCTCTTCCGCTACGAGATGCCCGACCTGATCGACGTCTCGGAGCGCATCCTGCCCGACCTCGCCTCGCTGCGCGTCGAGTGGGAGTTCGTCGCCGGCAAGATCACCGGGCGCTTCACGCTCATCCCCCGCGCGGCCTTCGCGCTCGAGTCCTTCCGCCTGGTCCTGCCCATCGCCTACCCGCACGCCCGCCTCAACGCGCACGGCGCGCGCGCGCTCGGCGGCGAGTTCCACCGCTGCCAG
>CAIPVK010000283.1 GCA_903868455.1 uncultured Opitutia bacterium | reverse complement strand
GGCTTCCGAGCGGGGTTCGCCGAGGAAGACGAGGCGGATCATGCGGGCGCTGTAGAGGCAGGTGGCGACCGCCGCGACCGCCAGCAGCGCGAAGGCGGCGCCGCCGTGGCCGTGGGCGGCCTCGAGGATGGCGTCCTTGGAATACCAGCCGGCGAGGAAGGGGACCGCGCAGTTGGAAAGGGTGGCGGCGAGGAAGGCGGCGAAGGTCAGGGGCATGCGCCGGGCGAGCCCGCCCATGCGGAGCATGTCCTGCTCGTGGTGGCAGCCGTGGATGACGGAGCCCGCGCCGAGGAAGAGCGTCGCCTTGAAGAAGGCGTGCGTGGTCATGTGGAGCAGGGCGAGCTGGGCGCCGGTCAGTCCGCCGCCCAGGTCGGGCCCGAGGCCGAGGGCCGCGCCCATGATGCCGAGGTGCGCCAAGGTCGAGTAGGCGAGGGACTTCTTGATGTCGGTCTGCGCGAGGGCGCAGAGGCCGGCCAGCGCGGCCATCGCGGCCCCAGACCAGAGGCAGAGCTCCAGCACCTCGGGCGCGAGCAGGAAGTCGATCCGCGCCATGAGGAAGACGCCGGCGGCCACCATCGTCGCGGCGTGGATCAGGGCGGAGACCGGCGTGGGGCCGGCCATGGCGTCGGTCAGCCACACATGGAGGGGAAACTGGGCGGACTTGCCGATGAAGCCGCAGAGGAGGAGGAAGCCGAGCAGGGCGGGGGCGGGCTCGACCGCCGCCTTCTCGGCCAGGGTCCCGAAGTCCGTCGTGCCGTAGGTGGCCAGGCACATCGCGATGCCGAGGATGAAGCCGAGGTCGCCGACGCGGTTGGCGACGAAGGCCTTCTTCGCGGCGGGCGGCGCGAAATCCGTGTCCCAGTAGTGGGAGATCAGCAGGTAGGAGCAGAACCCGACCAGCTCCCAGAAGGCGAAGGTCATCAGGAGGCCGTCCGCCAGCACGATGCCGAGGATGGCGAACATGAAGAGCGAGAGCCCGGCGAAGAACCGGCCGCGCGCGCCGTCGTCGCGCATGTAGCCCCAGGAGAAGAGGTGGATCCACGCCCCGACGAAGGTCACGACGAAGAGCATCAGCGCGGCGTGGCCGTCGAGCCGGAGGCCGACGCGGAGGGCGGTCTCGCCCAGGCGGCCGATCTCGGCCTGGGCCAGGACGACCTGCCCGTCGCCGAGACCGAGGAGGGCCTTGAGGGCGAGGCCCGCGACGGCGAAGGCCGTCGCGATGGACAGCACCGCCGCGACGGAGCCGAGGCGGCGCAGCAGGAGCCCGCAGGCGGCGGCCGACGCCAGCGGCAGGAACAGGATCCAGGCGAGGAGGGAGGTGTCCATGGTCGGTTCAGTCGCCTAGGGCGTCGAGGCGGTCGCTGGAGACCGCGCCCCCGCGCCGCTGGAGGGCGACGATGAGGGCGAGGCCGACCGCGACCTCCGCGGCCGCCACGGTGATGACGAAGAAGACGAGCGCCTGGCCGTCCATCGTCCCGTTGTGGCGGGAGAAGGCGACGAGGGCCAGCATGGCGGCCGCGAGCATGAGCTCGAGGCACATGTAGGTCACGAGCAGGTTGCGGCGGACGAGCACGCCGACGAGCCCGAGGGCGAAGACGAGGCCGGCCAGGCCGAGGTGGTGGGCGAGGAGGGTCGATTCCATGGTCGGTTCACTCGGCGGCGCGGGGCGCCTTGCTCAGGCTCACGACGCCGACCAGGGCGGCGAGGAGCAGGAGCCCGGCGAGCTGCAGCGGGAGGGTGTACTTGGTCCAGAGGGTGCGGCCGAAGGCCTTGGCGGAGGTCGCCAGCGCCTCGGGGGTCGCGGCGAGCTCGGGCGGGGTCGGGCCCGCCGCGCGCGCGAGGGAGGGTTCGGCGGCGAGCAGCAGGGCGCCGGCGCCTAGCAGCGCGAGCGCGCCGAGGCCGAGGCCCGCGCGGCGCCAAGGGTAGGCGCCGCCCGCGGCGGGCGCGTCTATCAGCATGATGATGAAGAGGAAGAGCACCATCACCGCGCCCGCGTAGACGAGCACCTGCAGCACGCCGAGGAAGTAGGCGTCGAGCAGGAAGAACTCCGCGGCGATCCCGAGGAGGGCGAGGATCATCCCCATGGCCGAGGTCACGGGGTGGCGGCTGGCCACCAGCAGGGCGGCGCCGCCTAGGGTCAGCGCGGCGAAGAAGACGAACAAGGGGTCCGGCATGGGGCGAAGGTAGGGTTCCCCCGCGCCGATTGGAAAGGCAAAACCCTCAGTCCTCCTCGCCCGGCCCGGGGGCGCGGGAGCCGAGGACGGGCTCGGTCGGCGCGTTGGGCCGCAGCGCCGCCTCCGCCGGGGCCGCCGCGGCGTCTCCGGAGACGGCCACGCGCGCGGCCCCGCGGGCGTGCGGGCGCAGCAGGGCGGCGAGCGTCGCGAGCGCCAGGCCCAGGACGAGCAGGTAGAGGTTGAGGCGGAAGCCGGCCCGCCGGCGGGAGGAGGAGCCGCTCATCGGGAGGGTTCGGCAGGGGCGGCCGGCAGGAGCGCGAGCCGCTGGGTGATGTCGGGGCGGCCCGGCGCCACCTTGGCGGCGAGCTCGAGCACGGGGCGCAGCGTCTCGACCGGCGCGCCGGCCTGCCCGAGCGCCTGCGCCAGCCTGAGGATCGCCGCCCGGTTGCGAGGCGCCTCGGCCTGCGCGGCGCGCAGGAGGGTCAACCCCTCGTCGCGCTCCGAGCCTTGGAGCGAGCCCATGAGGAGCGAGCCGAGCACGAGCCGCGGGAACGCGAGGCGCGGCGCCTGCCCGGTCGCCTGTCGGGCCTGCGCCACGGCTTCCAGCCAAAGGGCGCCCTCGCCCGGGCGCTGCCGATGCTGGAGCGCGAGGTTCTGCGCGAGCCAGGCGCGGTTGGCGGCGTCCGACGGGTTGAGCTCGAGGGAGCGGCGCAGGCGCGCCTCCGCCAGACGCAGCCGGTTCTCGTCGGCCGCCGGGAGGAGGCGACCGCCCTCGATTCCCTCGGGGCTCAGCTGGATCATCCGCTCGACGGCGCGCTCGGCGACCTCGCGGGCGGCGAGGGGCGCGAGCAGCAACGGCGCGGCGGCGAGGGGGAGTCCGAGGCAGAGGACCGTCAGGACCGGCCGGGTCGGCTCGGGCCAGGTGACGCGTCCGTCCGCCGTCGATTCGGAGGCGCGCAGCAGCGCGGCCGCCGCGAGGCCGATCAGCATGAGCACGCCGGGCTGGCCGCCGGGGTGGTCGACGCAGAGGACGAGCGCCGCGGCGGCGAGGCCGCCCGCGCCTCCGGCGAGCAGCGTGCGCCGGAGCTGGGCGCGGCGATAGACGACGCCGTTGGCGAGCGAGGGCGCGTCGGGG
>CAIPVK010000282.1 GCA_903868455.1 uncultured Opitutia bacterium | reverse complement strand
CTCCTCCGAATCCCCCTGCTCCTCCTGCGGCTCCCCCATAACCTAGCCCCTTCTGTACTCGCTCCCCGCTCCCCACTCCCCGCACCTCACTCCTCGCTCCCCGCACCCCTTGCTCTGCTTCCACCATCCCGACTACCACTATCCCTTGCCCGAGGAGCATCCGTTCCCGATGGACAAGTTCAGCCGGTCGCGGGCGATGCTGGAGACCGAGCTGCGGCGCGGCCGCTTCGTCGCGCCGGAGCCCGCCGCCTGGGGGCTCCTCCATCGCGTGCACCGCGAGGCCTACCTTGAGTCCGTGCGCGACGGTCGCCTCTCGGAGTTCGACCGCAACCGCCTGGGTCTGCCCGACAACGCCCGCCTGCTCGACCGCTGTCGCCGGGAGACGCAGGGCACCCTGCTCGCCGCGCGCGCCGCGCTGGAGGAGGGCCTCGCCGTGAACCTCGGCGGCGGCACGCACCACGCCTTCGCCGATCGCGGCCTGGGCTTCTGCGTCCTCAACGACGTCGCCGTCGCCTGCGCGGCGCTCGAGGAGGAGCGCCCCGGGCTCCGCGTGCTGGTCGTCGACACCGACGCGCACCAGGGCAACGGCACGCACGCCCTCCTGCGCGGCCGGCCGGGGCGGTTCTCCCACTCGATCCACGTCGGCCGCAACTATCCCGCGGAGAAGGAGGCGGGCGACCTCGACGTCCCCCTCCCGCGCGGCGTCGAGGGACCGGAGTACCTCGCCGCCCTCTCGGCCTCGCTCGAGGAGGCGCTCGCGCGGTCCAAGCCGGGGCTCGTCCTTTGGAACTCCGGCGCGGACATCCATCGCGACGACCGGTTCGGGCAGATGGCGCTGGACGACGCCGCCGTCGCGGAGCGCGACCGGCGCGTCCTCGCCGCCACGCGCGGCGCCGGCATCCCCACCGTGGTCCTCTACGGCGGCGGCTACAACCGGGACCGGCGCCGGACCGCGCGGCTGCACGCCGAGACCGTGCTGCGAGCCGAGGCCTGGGCCTGAGCGCTCAGGCCGGGAGGTCGCGCAGGACCTCGTGCAGCTCGTCGAAGCTGTCGATGACCGGGACGCCGTGCCCCTCGAGGCGGCTGCGGTGCTGGCCGCCGTGCGCGACGAGCAGGCAATCCGTCCCCATGGCGCGCGCCGACTCGAGGTCGTGCACGGTGTCGCCGATGTAGAGGGTCTCCGAGGCCGCCACGCCGAGGTCGTGCAGGTGCGTGCGGGCGCGCTCCGCCTTGCTCCGGGCGTGGATGTCGCCGCCGCCGCAGAGCTTTCGGAAGCGCGACGAGAGGGCCATGCCGTCGAGCGTCGACTGGAGCAGGCCGCGCTCGTAGGCGGAGAGCACGGAGTGGGTGGCGCCGCGCCCGGCGAGGTCGTCGATCAGCTCGAGCGCGCCGCGGTGCAGCCCGCACTCCGCCTTGCGCGACTCGTAGGTCGCGACGAACTCGTGCGACACCGCCTCGAACTCGGCCTCGTCCACCATGATGCCGACCTTGCGGTAGACGCGCTGCACGGGAAACTCGAAGAGACGCGTGTAGTCGGCGGGGTCGACGCGCGGCAGGCCGCGGCGGTCGAGCATGCCGTTGAGGGACTCGCAGCACAGCCAGGTGTCGTCCAGCAGGGTGCCGTTCCAGTCCCACACGAGGTGGCGGTAGTCGGTCAGCCGGAGGCGCATGACCCCATCAGACCGTCCCCGCGCCGGGAGGCAAGGCGGCGTCGACCAGGCTCCAGCAACGCACGTCGACCCCGGGGGAGGCCATCGCGTGGCAGGGCTCTCCGAGCACCGGAAGGCCGTCCCAACGCAGGGGAAGGTCGCTCCAGGCCTCCATCCTCGCGGGCGCCAGCGCGTAGGGCGCATGCCGGACCTCGCCCGCCATCAATCGTCCGGTCCCCGGCGTGAGGAAGGTGTAACGCTCCGCGAGGAAGTGCTCCAAGGTCCCGGCCGCCGCAGGCCTCGCCTCGCCGACGACGCTCCATCGCAGCTCGGCCGCGCCGGTCTCGCCCCGGCGCCGGCAGAGGAAGCGCCGCCGACCTTGGGCCTCCGAGCGCGCCATCGCCGCCCAGCGGTACGGAAGATGGTAGCGCGAGCGCGCGATCGCCACCGCCGGCCAGCGGTCGCAGTCGAGGGAGAGGAAGTGCACCCCGGTTCGGCCGCCCGGCCCGCGGACGTAGAGTCGGACGTTCAGCTCGAGGAAGTCGGAGAGCCAGGGCAGGGCGGGCAGGCCGCGCGGCCGCACGCGCCGCATGGAGAAGGCGACGAGCCCGACGTGGGCCTTGCCGCCGAAGGTGTCGGGCTCGAGCCCGCGCGGCAGGAGGCCCGCCGCGAGCCCCGGGTCGATCTCCCAGTGCAGGAACAGGAGGTCCTCCCAGCGTTGCAGCAGCGCGGGGCGCCCGGGAGGATCGGCGCTCGGTTCCATGCCCCCAGCCTGCGGGCAATCGGCCGCCGGGCAAACGCCGCCGATTCCGCCTTGTCCCGCCGCCGCCGCGCGGACAGCGTCCCCCCGTGCTGCCCCCCTCCCAGGTCGACGAGCTCCGGCGCTTCGCCGCCCATCTCGCGGACGTCGCCG
>CAIPVK010000281.1 GCA_903868455.1 uncultured Opitutia bacterium | reverse complement strand
GTCGGCGTGGATGAGGTCGCCCACGGCCTCGGCCTGGGTGAGGTCGATGCGCCCGTTGAGGAAGGCCCGTCGCGTGAACTCGCCCGGCTCGGCGAGGCGCGCGCCCCGCGCGAGGCAATCCGCCACGAGGTCGCGCACGAGCCGCGGGTTCCCGTGGCAGGCGATCTCGGCGCCGGCGTCGCCGGTGGACGAGGCGCCCGCCGCGAGGACCGTCACGACCACCTGGTCCACGGGCCGCCCCGCGACGTCGCTCCAGATGCCGAGCGTGGCGCGCCGCGCCTCCGGGGGCCGCGCGCGGCCGAGCGCCGCCGCGGCGATCGCGGGGGCCTCGGGCCCGTCGAGGCGCACGAGCGCGAGCGCGGAGACCCCGCGCGGGGTGGCCGGGGCGACGATCGTGTCCTGCGGGCGCATCGCGGGGAGCGTGGCGCGCGCCGCGCCCGCGGCAAGCGCGCTTGGGAAAAGGCTGGAAGCGTCCGCCCGCCGCCGCATCGTGCCACCAGCCGTGTCCCCCGAGACCCCTTTCCTCACCGCCGAGCAGGCCCGCCGCGTCGCCGACGAGCACGGGACGCCGTGCTATGTCTACTCGCAGGAGCGGCTCGAGGCCGCCGCGGACGCCATGCTGGCCTTCCCCGCCGCCTTCGGCCTGACGGTCCGCTACGCCATGAAGGCCAGCCCCTCCGCGGCGATCCTCCGACTGTTCCATCGCAAGGGCCTGCACATCGACGCCTCCTCCGGCTGGGAGGTCCGCCGCGCGATGCGCGCCGGGTTCGCCCCCGACCGCATCTCCCTCTCCACGCAGCAGCTGCCCGAGGACATCGGCGAGCTCCTCGCCCTCGGCGTCGAGGTCAACGCCTGCTCGCTCGCCCAGGTCGACCGCATCGGCGCGGTCGCGCCCGGCCGCGCGATCGGCCTGCGCTTCAACCCGGGCAAGGGCTCGGGCGGCACGGGCAAGACGAACGTCGGCGGTTCCGACTCCTCCTTCGGCATCTGGCACGGCTGGGCCGACGAGGCCGCGGCGCGCGCCGCGCGCGCCGGCCTCCGCGTCGTCCGCATCCACACCCACATCGGCTCGGGCAGCGACCCGGCCGTCTGGCAGGCCGTCGCCGACCTGAGCCTCGCCCTCGTCGCCCGCTTCCCCGACGCGACGACCCTGAACCTCGGCGGCGGTTACAAGGTCGCCCGCGTGGACGGCGAGAAGGCCACCGACCCCGCGGTCGTCGGCGTCCCCGTCCGCGCCGCGTTCGAGCGCTTCGCCGAAGCCACCGGACGCCGCCTCCGCCTCGAGGTCGAGCCCGGCACCTTCCTGGTCGCCAACGCCGGCGCCGTGCTCGCCCGCGTGGTCGACGTCGTCCGCACCGACACGCGCGCCTTCGCCAAGCTCGACACCGGGATGACCGAGCTCCTGCGCCCGTCGCTCTACGGCGCCCAGCACCCCGTGACGCTCCTCTCCGGATCCGCGGAGGCCGAGCCCACCGTGGTCGTCGGCCATTGCTGCGAGTCGGGCGACCTCATCACCTGCGCGCCGGGCGAGTCCGAGACGCTCGCCCCGCGCCTCCTGCCGCGCTGCGCGTCGGGCGACCTCGCGATCGTCGGCGGCGCCGGCGCCTACTGCGCCGCGATGAGCGCGAAGAACTACAACTCGTTCCCCGAGGCCCCGGAGGTCCTGATCGGCCGCGACGGCCGCGCCCATCTCATCCGCCGTCGCCAGACGCTCGACCAGATGCTCGCCAACGAGTCCGTGCCCGAGGGTCTCTGACATGGCGCGCGCGCTCCCGCTCGGGGAGGTGCTCCCCTCGTTCCCGCACGGCACCGTGGTCTCGCTCCCGACGATGGCCGACGTCGTTGGCTACGAGCGCCGCGACCCCGCCGTCCTCTCCCGCATCCGCGCGGGTTACCCGCGCTTCGTCCTCAACGCCCGCGTCGCGCTCGCCCGCGACCGCGCCGCCGCGACGCTGGGGCTCGACCCCGCGCGCTCCCTTCCCCTGCGCTCGCTCCGGGCGGCGGACCGCGCGGTAGCCCTCGCCCGCCCGTCGGCCTCGCGCGTCGCCGACGCCGGCGGCTGGGCCTTGCTCGAGGTGGACGCGCCCTCCCTCGAGCGCGTCGCGCAGATGGTCCGCCATGCGGGCCTGAGGCTCGCCTCGCGCGACGCCGACGCCTGGCTCGGGCGCGGCGCGCTCGCCCCCGGCCCCGCCGAGACCCCCGCCGACATCCTCGCCTGGCTCGCGCCCCTGCTCGCGCCCTGCGCCGCGTCCGACATACGCCTCGCCGGCTCGGGCATGGGCGCCGTCGCCGCCGCCGTCGACGCGGTCCGCGCCGTCCAGTCGCCCCGCCGCCGCGGCGTCTGGCTCCAGCTCGGATGGCTCTACGTCGACACCGCCGAGTACCTGCGCAAGACGCTCGCCCCCGGCGAGACGCTCGTGGTCCTGCCCGACGTCGCCG
>CAIPVK010000280.1 GCA_903868455.1 uncultured Opitutia bacterium | reverse complement strand
GTCGCGAGGAGCGCAAGGAGGAGGCGGGGCATGGAGGATGCTTATCCAACCCGCGCGGCCGGGGCAAGTTCCCCCGCCGGGCGGGGGAGAGATGGGGGACTAGGGGACTAGGGGGATAGGGGATGACGAGGATGACGAGGAGGACGAGGAGGCGGAGGAGGGGAGCTGCAGCGGGGAGCGGGGAGCGAGGAGCGAGGAGTGAGGAGCGGGGAGCGGGATGCTAACCAGCTGAACGGCTAGCCGGCTAACCAGGAAACGCACGAGGTAACGAGCGCCAGCGAGTTCTCGCCCGCCAACCCCGCCGACCCCGCTCATTGCGTCTCCCCGCTCCTCACTCCCCACTCCTCCCCGCTTCCGACTCTTGCCCCTTGCGCCTCCTCCCCCATCCTCGATCCATGAAATTCGAGCATCGGAGCCAGCCCCTCGCCCCCCGTCCGAAGTTCCTCCGACGCATGGCCGCCTATGCCTTGGCGGCGTTGATACTGATCGGCCTGTCGCTGCTCGTGGGCGTCCTCGGCTACCGCCATCTAGGCGGACTTGGCTGGATCGACGCCCTTCTCAACGCCTCGATGATCCTCGGTGGCATGGGGCCGGTGGACGTCTTGCCAACCCCCTCGGCAAAGATCTTCGCATCCGCCTACGCCCTCTACAGCGGCGTCGCCCTCCTCAGCACCGTCTCGCTCCTCCTCGCCCCCGTGATCCATCGCATCCTCCATCGGATGCATGTGGGGTCTGGGAACTAAAAGGGGCTCGAAGTAACTCGAAGGCGCTTGAAGGGCGGAGGCTGGAAAGGCAGGGCCAGACTCTCGAGGAAATGAGCGGAGCAAATTCTCTCCCGCTGCCATCGCTGCCACCGCTGCTACCGCTAGCACCGCTAAACCCCCTTTCCCCTATAACCGTCGGCCGCCTCGGAGTAACGGCCTTACCCAAGGCAACGAGCGCCAGCGAGTTCTCGCCCGCTGACCCCGCCAACCCCGCTGACCCCGCTCATTCCTCCGCCCCCTCCGCCTCCTCCGCCTCCTCGTCATCCCCGTAGTCCCCACTCCCCGCTCCCCGCTCCCCGCTCCTCGCCCCCCTCCCCATCTCCCCTTTCTTTCTTCGTTTTTCCCCCTCCCTCTGCTTCATTCCCACCATGCCCCAGCCCACCGACGACGAGGTCCTCCGCATCTTCCGCGAGTCGGAGGCGCTGCTCACCGGCCACTTCGTCCTGCGCTCCGGCCTGCACAGCGGGCACTTCTTCCAGTGCGCGAAGGTCTGCCAGCGGATGGACAAGGTCACGCGCCTCGTCGAGCTGCTCCGCCCCCGTCTCGCCGCCCACCCCTGCGACACCGTCCTCGCCCCCGCCATGGGCGGTCTGGTCGTCGGCCAGGAGCTCGCGCGCCAGCTCGGCGCCCGCTTCGTCTTCGCCGAGAAGGAGAACGACCGCCTCGTGATGCGCCGCGGCTTCACCTTCGCCAAGGGCGAGCGCGTGCTGGTCGCCGAGGATGTCGTGACCCGCGGCGGCCGGGCCCAGGAATGCCTCGACCTCCTCGCCGCCGCCGGCGCCACCCCCGTGGCCGTCGCCTCGCTCGTCGACCGATCCTCGGGCCAGACCCGGTTCGCCGTCCCTTTCGTCGCCCTCCTCGAGCTCAGCTTCCCGACCTACCCGGCCGACAAGCTCCCTCCCGAGCTCGCGGCGCTCCCCGCCAGCAAGCCCGGCAGCTGAGGGGGCTCGCCCGCCCTTGACCCGGCGGGGCCG
>CAIPVK010000279.1 GCA_903868455.1 uncultured Opitutia bacterium | reverse complement strand
CAAGGTCGCCTCGCTCGAGCGCGCCGCCGGACGCCCCCTCCAGCTCGTCGCGTACGTCTCCACGCCCCCGACCGTCTTCCCCTCGATCGTCGAGAACCTCGGCGGCAGCGGCCTCGCCGCGCGCGGGCTCGGCACCCCGGCCGAGAGCAAGGTCATCATCGAGAAACCCTTCGGCCACGACCTCGGGTCGGCCGTCGCCCTCAACGCCGTCATCAACCGGAACTTCCGCGAGAACCAAGTCTACCGCATCGACCATTACCTCGGCAAGGAGACCGTCCAGGACCTGCTCGTCCTGCGCTTCGCCAACCCGATCCTCGAGCCGCTCTGGAACCGCCGCCACGTCGACCACGTGCAGATCTCCGTGGCCGAGGAGCTCGGCGTCGGCTCGCGCGGCGGCTACTACGACCACTCCGGCGCGACGCGCGACATGGTGCAGAACCACACCATGCAGCTCCTCGCGCTGACGGCGATGGACGCCCCGTCCTCGCTCTCGCCCGAGGCCATCCGCGACCAGAAGGTGCGCCTGCTCGACGCCATCCGAGCCCTCCGCCTCGGTCCCGGCGGCGACGCCGTCCGCGCCCAGTACGCCGAGGGCCTCTCGGCGGGCGAGCGCGTCCCCGGCTACCTCGCCGAGAAGGACATCCCCGCCGGCTCGTCCACCGAGACCTTCAGCGCCGTGCGCCTGAGCGTCGACAACGACCGCTGGGCGGGCGTGCCCTTCTACCTCCGCTCCGGCAAGCGCATGGCGCGCCGCGTCTCGGAGATCGCCATCCAGTTCCGCCAGCCGGTCGACGGCCTCTTCGCCGCCGACGGCCGCTACGCCGACATCGCGGCCAACCGCCTCGTCATCCAGATCCAGCCCGACGAGGGCTCGACGCTCATCCTGAACTCCAAGGTGCCCGGCCTCGAGCCCCGCACCCAGCCCGTGCGCCTCAGCTTCCGCTACGCCGCGACCTACGGCTCCGACACCCCCGAGGCGTACGAGCGCCTGATCCTCGACGCCATCGTCGGCGACCGCACGCTCTTCATCCGCGGCGACGAGACCGAGGCCTCCTGGCGCCTCTACACGCCCCTGCTCCAGGACTGGGCCGCCGCCGGTCGCCAAGGGCTCGAGACCTACGCCGCGGGCTCGTGGGGTCCCGCCGGGGCCGACGCCCTCCTCGCCGCCCACGGCCACGCCTGGCGCAACGCCGGACGCTGACGCCATGGCCTCCGACCTCCTCGCCGCGCTGCCCGGCGCCCCCGTGTCCGTCCGCGAGGCCCTGCCGACGCTCGCCCATGCCTGGGCCGCGGAGGGCGACGAGGTCGTCCGCGCCTCCCAGCTCAACCTCGTCCTCCTGCTCGGCCCCGGCACCACCGCCGCCGAGGCGGCCGCGCTCTTCGAGCAGGCCCAGGGCTTCGCCCGCCGCTACCCCTCGCGCCTCGTCGTCCTCGCCGAGCGGGCGGGCGCCGACGCCGCGGCCGCCCCCGAGGCCAAGGTCCATGTCGCCTGCTTCCTCGACCCCGCGCGCCGCGGCAAGCGCTGCTGCGAGGCGCTGATGCTCGCCCACGGCCCGCACTCGCCGGAGCTCGAGTCGCTCGTCTCGACCTGGCTGGAGGGCGACCTGCCGTCCTACCTCTGGACCCACCGCATGCCGATCGGCTCGCTCGCCCCCTGGACCGCCTTCGCCGGCCGCCTCAACCGGGTGGTCATCGACCGGTCGGTGGACGGCGACGCGCCCTTCGGCCTCGCCTGGCCGCGCCCCGAGCTGGTGCGCGACCTCGCCGCCGCGCGCTGCCTGCCCGTGCGCCAGGCCCTCGGCCAGTTCCTGAGCGGCCACGCCCCCGCCGACCTCGTGCGCGGCCT
>CAIPVK010000278.1 GCA_903868455.1 uncultured Opitutia bacterium | reverse complement strand
GGTGCCGTTGATGGTGAGAGTAGAGCCGAGGTCGGTGCCGATGACGGCGCCGTTGCCGCCACCGGGGAAGAAGCCCTCGCCGTCGGCGACGACCGAGATGTTGCCGTTCTGAACGTTGTCACCGGTGATGCTGCGGAGCGCGCCGAAGCTGCTGCCGGCGGGGCCGGTGGGGCCGCCCTCGCCGTCGAAGCCGTAGCCGACGCCCTCGAGGATCAGGCGGGTGCCGTTGACCGCGCCGTCGCGGAAGCCGAGGGTCTGGTTCCAGGTGACCGCCATGTCCTGGGCGAAGCGCTCGCGGACGGACAGGATGCCAGACTCGATGGCGAGGCGGCCGACCGTGTCGAGGGTACCCGGGGTGTAGAACTGGGTGTAGATGTTGGAGGTGATCTCGCCGTCGCGGATATAGATGGTGCCGGCGGAGCCGAGGGTCAGGTCGCCGCGAATGTCGAGCCAGCCGCCGTCCTTGGCATAAAGGCCCTCGGAACCGCCGAAGCCCAGGGCGATGTCGGCTTGGCGCAAGACCGAGCCATGGAGCGTGACGCCGGCGGTGGCTCGGGGCAGGACGTTGCGGCCGACGATGTCGGCGTTGTAGAAGCTGGCGGAGAGCGTCTCGGAATTGTCCAAGGCGAAGGCGCTGGGGGCGTTGGCGCCGTTGAAACCGGAGCCGGTGCGGGCCACCTGGACCTCGCGCTCGTGGACTGTGGCGCCTCCGGAAACATAGGAACCGAAGTAGTTGCCGTCGGTGTCCATGTAGATGCCGTAGGCATTGTTGCCGATGGCGACGTTGGTGGTGGTGTCGCGGGAATCGAAGAAGTAGGTGCCGTTGGTGTAATAGCCGTTCTGCTGGTCAAAGTCACCGAGGCTGTCGACGAAGTCGCCCACGCCGTTGACGGCGCCGGACTCAAGCTCGCCGTAGACGCGGGCGGGGGAGTAGTCGGGCCAGTCGTTGTACTCATTGCCGGACCAGGTGAAGGAGCCGGAGATTCCGCGGTAGACGCCGGCGTTCACCAGGTCGGTCTCGTTGGCGTTCGAGATCGCGCCGAAGATGTAGGAGGTGACGCGGGGATTGGTCAGGGCCCGATACTCGCGACCATACCATTCATCACCGACGAAGGAAGCCCCGTAGGAGAAGTTCGGCTGGCTGTAATTCCAGCCCGAGCCAATCATGTCGTAGGCCTTGGCGGTGGTGACGGTGGCGCCGATGGCGACAGCCGCGGCGAGGAGGGTCTTGGTGAGACGCATGGGGATGATGACAGGAGGTTTTGTGAATAAGTCCTTAAAAACAACCCCTAACTGTCCAAAATCGGCTACCGGATGCTTAAAAGGCACGAAATCGCGATTTTTCGTCACGAATTTATGGCTTTTGGAAGTTAAAGCAGGGTTTACGGGCCAAAATTGGGGGGTATCTCTTTGATTATGAAACGTCTCCTGCTCCTCATAGGCTTGGCCGCCTCGCTGGTGGCAAGCGGCGCGACGCCCGGTCCCGCCGACTTTCTCATGATCGGAGATTGGGGGCGCGACCCCGTCCGGCAACCCGCCCTCCATGCCCAGCAGCGGCAGGTGGCGGACGGCATGGGCCGATTCGCAAGCGGCTTGGCCCGGCCGCTCACCGCCGTGCTGGCCCTGGGGGATAACCAATATGATGGGGTGCCCAGCGCCGAGGACCCCCTCTTCCGGTCGGCTTTCGAGGAGGTCTATGCCGCCCCCGGGCTGCAGGTCCCCTTCTGGGCGGCCCTCGGCAACCACGAGTATTCGGGCTCGGTCCATGGGCAGCTCCGCTACGCGGCGGAGAAACGCGGGTCGGGCCGGTGGACCCAGCCGGCGAGGTACTGGTCCAAGGTTGTGACCCTTGGGGACGGTTCGAGGGCCAAGTTCGTCTTCCTCGACACCTCGGTCTTCATCCGGAAATACCGGGAGAAGGAGGGGTTCTCCGACATCGCCCAGCAGGACCCGGCCGCGCAGTTGGCCTGGCTCGAGCACGAGCTGGCGGAGCCCGGCATGGCCTGGCGGATTGCCGTCGGACACCATCCCATCTGGTCGAACGGCCTGCACGGGGACTCCGAGGACATGGCACGCGATGTCCTACCCGTCCTGCGCCGGCATAAGGTGCCGCTTTACCTGAGCGGTCATGATCACCACCCGGAGGTCATACGAAAGGGGCCCGGCGACCCGCTTCAGGTGATCGCGGGCCACGCCTCCGAGGTGCGCGGGCTCAACGGCGACCGCGACGCGCTGCACCAGGGACAGTATCTCGGCTTCGGCTCGCTGCGGCTCGACGGCGCGACCCAGGCCGTCGTGCGGCTTCACGACGCGACGGGGGCGGTG
>CAIPVK010000277.1 GCA_903868455.1 uncultured Opitutia bacterium | reverse complement strand
GGCGTCTCGGTCGGCCGCATGGTCAGGCCTTGCCGGGCTCGCCCGGCTTGCGGGAGCGGAGGCCGCGCTGGCGCGCGAGCTCGCGCATGTCCGGGTGGGGATCGTCCTTCTCGTAGATCTCGACGCCGAGGAGGGACTCGAAGATGTCCTCGAGGGTGACGACGCCGGAGAAGGCGCCGAACTCGTCGACCGCGATGGCGAGCTGCTGGTGGTGGCGGACGAGCCCCTGGAGCGCGTCGGAGAGCGAGGCGTTCTCGGGCAGGACGTGCGGCTTGGCCATGAGCTCGCGGACGGTGAGGGCGTGCCGGTCCTCGCCCGCGGCCTTGAGGATGTCGCGCCGGCGCGCCACGCCCACGATGCGGTCGGGGTTGCCGTCCCAGACCGGCAGGCGGCCGTGCGGGAGCGAGGGGTAGAGGCGCAGGACGTCGCCGACGGTCAGGCCGGCCTCGAGGGCGGTGACGACGGGGCGCGGGGTGAGGACCTGCGAGATGGGGATGTCGTCGAGGCGCACCGCGTTGGCGACCAGCGTGCTCTCGGCCTGGGTGATCTTGCCGGCCTTGGCCGCGGCGCGCGCGACGCTGCCGATCTCGGCGTCGCCGGAGTCGGCGGCGGGGTCCTCGGGGGGCGCCAGGCCGTCGTGCAGCCGGCCGAGGCGACGCAGGAGGCCGCCGACGCCGCGCACCAGCAGGAGGGCGGGGACGAGGATGGGGGTGAGGCGGAGACGGAGATGGGCCCCCACCTTGCGAGGCAGCATGCCGGTGACCCAGGCGAGGAGGAAGGAGGCGGCCAGGACCGCGAGGACCACGCCCAGGGTGGCGAGCGGACCGGTGGCGGCGCGCTCGAGCAGGGTCCCTCCGAGCAGGATGCCGCCGAGCAGGGCGCTCATGCCGACGAAGGCGGCGTGCAGGAGGTCGAAGGCGGCGAGGACGTTGGCCTTGTCGTCGCGGCAGCGCTCGAGGGCGGCGGCCGCGCCCGGGTGGGAGGGGCGGATGCGCTCGAGCTCGGCGGCGGTGAAGCCGGTGACCATCCCATGGAGAAGGGAGATGCCGGCGGCCTTGAGGTTGAGCACGAGGAAGACCGTCCAGAGCAGCGGGGCGCCGTCCATGGCCCCGAAGGCTGGGCGGGACGCCCGAAAAGGCGAGGGCGGAAACGGCGGGTTGACCCCGGGCGGCGGCGGCGGGAGAAAGGCGCATGGACACGGCGAACGCGCGGCGCATCTCCCAGCTGGCGGTGCTCATGACGGCGGGGCTTCCCGCGCTGGCGGGGATGCTGATCTTCCGCGCGCAGCCCATCCTCGTGGCGGCGATCCAGGGCGAGCCGGGCAAGCTCGGGGCGCTGACGGACCTCTTCTACAACCACGCGGGCGCCAGCCTGCTCGCGCTCCTGGTCGCCGGGTGCGCGCTGGCCGCGGCGTCGTTCCTCCAGCTGCGCAAGGACGACGACGCGGAGCGGCTGGCGACCCAGCTCGCCCTGCTCTGCGGCTCGGCCCTGCTGTCGGTCGCCTACGCCGCGCTCTTCGTGATGGCGGCCGCCCTGCCGCTCTACGCGAGGCTGACGGCGTCCTGAGCGCGGAAGTCGGCGAGGCGCCGCAGGAGGCCGCGGGCGAGCCCGAGACCGGGCTCGTCGGCTTCCCAGCGAGGCGCGCCGGAGACGTCGGCCCAGAGGCCCGCGGGCGCGCCGCCGCCGAGGAGCGTCGAGCGAAGGACGATCACCGCCGCCGCGCGCGCCGGGGGCGGGGTCTCGACCTCCTCCACGGGCAGGTCGGCGACGGCGCGGAGCTGGGCGAGCGCCGTGCCGGGAAGCCGGCCGGTGGACGCCGCGGGCACGCGCAGGACGCCGTCGACGACCCAGGCGAGGCTCGAGCGGGTGGCCTCGCTGACGTTCCCGCGCGCGTCGAGCTGGACGCCCTCCGCGCCGGGTCCCTCGCCAAGGGCTCGCAGCTCGAGGGTCGCGGCGAGCGAGTTCGCCCAGGGGGCGGACTTCGGGCGGGGCATCCACTCGGGCGCGTCGCGCCGCGTGGCGAGCGTGCGGAGGCGGAATACAGGCGGACCCTCGAGAAGGGCCCGGGCGCCGAGCTCCTCGAAGCCGCGGCCGACGACGAGGCGCAGGATCGCGTCGCGCGCTCCCAGCGCCGCGACGGCGCGGCGCCAGGCCGCGTGGTCGCCGGCGGCGAGCGGTCCGGCCGCGAGGCCGAGGTGGGCGAGGCCCGCGCGCAGCCGCGCGAGGTGGTCGCCGAGGCGCTCGACCCGCCCGGCGCGGATCGCGACCGTCTCGAAGAGGGCGGCGCCCGGCGGGAAGGCGCCCGGCGTCGGGTCGCCGGGGACGAGACGGCCGTCGCGCCAGACCGAGGTCATGCGGCGGGGATGCGGCCGAGCGCCACGCGCAAGGCGAGGGCCTTGCGCAGGGACTCGGCGTGCTCGCGCTCCGGGTGCGAGTCCGCGACGACGCCGGCGCCGGCCTGGGCGAGGCAGCGGCCGCCGGCGAGCGTCAGGGTGCGGATGACGATGTTGAGGCAGAGGTCGCCCGAGGCGGCGACCCAGCCGACGGATCCGGTGTAGAAGCCCCGCGCGACGGGCTCGAGCTCGGCGATGACCTGCATCGTGCGGACCTTCGGGGCGCCGGTGACCGTGCCGCCGGGGAACATCGCGCGCACGAGTTCCGAGGGCGGCGGGGGGGGCTCGGGCAGGTCGCCCTCCACCTGGGAGACGAGGTGCATGACGTGCGAGTAGCGCTCGACGGCCATGAACTCGGGCACGCGCACGGTGCCGGGCGCGGCGACGCGGCCGAGGTCGTTGCGCAGGAGGTCGACGAGCATGAGGTGCTCGGCCCGCTCCTTGGAATCGGCCGCGAGCTCGCGCGCGAACGCGCCGTCCGAGGGCTCGTCTCCGGTGCGCGGACGCGTGCCCGCGATGGGCCGCGAGGCGACGCGGCGGCCGTCGCGCGAGACGAGGAGCTCGGGCGAGCCGCAGGCGAGCTCGACGCCGGGCAGGCGCAGGTAGCCCATGTAGGGCGAGGGGTTGGTGGCGCGGACCGACTCGTAGGCGAGGAGGCCGCTCGGCGGCGGCGCGAGCTCGAGCCGCGTCGAGAGGTTGACCTGGTAGGTGTCGCCCGCGGCGATGTAGTCCTGGCAGCGGCGCGCGGCCG
>CAIPVK010000276.1 GCA_903868455.1 uncultured Opitutia bacterium | reverse complement strand
GGCTGGACCGTCCCCGAGGGCCGCGAGAAGCCCTGGGGCACCACCCACGCCATCCTCTGCGCCAAGGACGCCGTCCGGGAGAACTTCGCGGTGATCAACGCCGACGACTTCTACGGCCGCGACTCCTACGCCACCCTGGGCAGGTTCCTCCAGGCGGCCGACCCCGCGGGCTCTGACTTCTCCATGGTGGGCTTCACCCTCCGCAACACCCTCTCGGAGCACGGCACGGTGGCACGCGGCGTCTGCAAGACCGACGCCTCCGGCCTGCTCACGGACATCGACGAGATGACCAAGATCGCCAAGACCCCCGCCGGCGCCCGCAACACCCGCGACGACGGCTCGACCGCCGACCTGACGGGCGACGAGGCCGTCTCGATGAACATGTGGGGCTTCACCCCGCGCCTCTTCGACCACCTCGACCGCGTCTTCCTCGAGTTCCTGCAGCGCGCGGGCAAGGAGATGAAAAGCGAGAGCTACATCCCCATGACCGTCGGCCAGCTCGTCAAGGAGCGCCACGCCACCTGCCGCGTCCTCCGGACCTCGTCCGAGTGGTTCGGCGTCACCTACCGCGAGGACAAGCCGGTCGTGCAGGCGAAGATCGCCGACCTCATCCGCCGCGGCGAGTACCCCTCCAACCTCTGGGCCTGACCTCCTGACATGTCCTCCCCCGCCAAGAACCACGACACCCGCGCCCTCGCGGCCGAGTTCGCCCTCCTGGGCGACTACGCCGACGCCAAGCCCTACGGCAGCGGCCACATCAACGACACCTACTGCCTGACCCTCAACCAGGGCGGACGGGCGGTGCGCTACCTGCTGCAGCGCATCAACCACGCGATCTTCAAGGATCCCGACGGCCTGATGCGCAACGTCGAGCGCGTCTGCGCCCACGCCCAGGCCAAGCTCCGCCAGGCCGGCGCCGCCGACGCCTCCCGCCGCGCCCTGACGCTCGTCCCGACCCGATCCGGCAAGGGCTGGCACACGGACGCCGAGGGCAACCGCTGGCGCTGCTACGTCTTCGTCGAGGGCGCCACGGGGCACGACGTCATCCGCGACGCCGGGCAGGCCCGCGAGGCCGCCCGCGCCTTCGGCGCCTTCCAGTCGCTCGTGGCCGACCTCCCCGGCGGCCGCCTGGTCGAGACCATCCCCGACTTCCACCACACCCCCAGGCGCCTGGCCCGCTTCGAGGCCGCGCTCAAGGCCGACGCCCACGGCCGCGCCCAGGGCGTCCGGCGCGAGATCGACTTCGTCCTCGCCCGCGCCAAGGAGGCCTCGCTCGTGGTCGACGCCCTCGCCAAGGGCGACCTGCCCGAGCGCGTCACCCACAACGACACGAAGCTCAACAACGTCCTGCTCGACGACGCCACGCAGGAGGGCATCTGCGTCATCGACCTCGACACCGTCATGCCGGGCTCGTCGCTCTACGACTTCGGCGACCTCGTCCGCACCTCCACCTCGCCCGCGGCGGAGGACGAGACCGACCTCTCCAAGGTCGAGATGATGATGCCGATGTACGAGGCCCTCATCGAGGGCTACCTCTCCACGGCCCGCGGCTCCCTGACCCCGCTCGAGCGCGAGCTCCTTCCCTTCGGAGGCAAGCTCATGACCTTCGAGGTCGGCCTGCGCTTCCTCACCGACTGGCTGGAGGGCGACGTCTACTTCAAGGTCAAGCGTCCCGGCCACAACCTCGACCGCTGCCGCACCCAGTTCCGCCTGGTCGAGCGCATCGAGGCCCAGCTGCCCGCCATGCAGGCGCTCGCCACCAAGTCCTGACTCCCATGCGCGTCCTCATCACCGGCGGGGCCGGCTTCATCGGCTCCCACATCGCCCAGCATTTCCAAGGCAAGGCCGAGGTCGTCGTCCTCGACAACTTCCGCTCGGGCCACCGCCGCAACCTCGACGGCCTGAAGGTCGACCTGATCGAGGGCTCGATCCTCGACCGCGCCGCCCTCGACCGCGCGATGCGCGGGGTCGACCTCGTCTTCCACCTGGCGGCCATGATCTCCGTGCCGGAGTCGATGCTCAAGCCCCGCGAGTGCGTCGAGATCAACGCCACCGGCACCCTCCATGTCCTGGAAGCCGCGGCCGACGCCAAGGCCCGCAAGGTCGTCCTCGCCTCCTCCGCCGCCATCTACGGCGACAACCCGACCGTGCCCAAGGTCGAGACCATGGCGCCCGAGCCCAAGTCGCCCTACGCGGTGACCAAGCTCGACGGCGAGTACTACCTCGAGATGTTCCGCCGCGAGCGCGGCCTGGGCACCGCCAGCCTGCGCTTCTTCAACGTCTTCGGCCCGCGCCAGGACCCGAAGTCGCCCTACGCGGCGGCCGTCCCCATCTTCATCGAGAAGGCCCTGCGCGGCGACCCCATCGCCATCTTCGGCGACGGCGGCGCCACGCGCGACTTCATCTACGTCAAGGACATCGTCGGCGCCCTCGTCTACGCGGCGACCACGGAGTCGGTCCACGGCACCCACAACGTCGGCTACGGCCGCAAGATGACGGTGCTGGAGCTCGCCCGCGAGATCCTCCGCCTGACCGGGTCGTCCTCGGCCATCGAGCACAAGCCGGAGCGCCTGGGCGACGTGCGCCACTCGATGGCGTCGTCGGACAAGCTGCAGGCCGCCGGCTGGAAGCCCGCGCACAGCGTGGCGGAGGGGCTCGAGGCGACGGTGGGGTATTTCAAGGGGCTGAAGTAGCGGGAGGGCGGGTTGGCGGGGTCAGCGGGGTTGGCGGGCGAGAACTCGCTGCGCTCGGTCGAGATGTCAGACACCAGACATCAGAGGCCAGATAGAACATAACTCATTGCCCCTTCTAGCCGCTTCTAGCCTCTTCTAGCTTTTCCCTGCTTTTGCCAGCGGTCCTAGCGGTGCTTGCGGTATTAGCGGAGGGGCCTTCGGCCCCGGTAGCTTATCCTCCGCCTCCTCCGCCTCCTCGTCATCCT
>CAIPVK010000275.1 GCA_903868455.1 uncultured Opitutia bacterium | reverse complement strand
GGAGACGCCGACGAGCTCGGGGGGCACGCGGCCGTCGTCGGCGTACGTGCCGTCGTCGCGCACCGGGCAGTAGGCCTCGAGGCCGACGCGCAGGCCGGTCTGGTGGTCCTCGACGCCGTGGCCGGGCGCGGTGTGCACGCAGCCCGTGCCGGCGTCGGTGGTGACGTAGTCGGCGGTGACGACCGGCGAGGCGCGGTCGACGAAGGGATGGCGCGTCTCGAGGCCCTCGAGCGCGGCGCCCTTGGCGCGGAAGCCGTCGGTCGCCCCCTCGAGCTTGCAGGCGGCGACGAAGGCGTCGCGCAGCGCGGCGGCCACGAGGAAGGAGCGGCCGGCGTGGCGGACCTCGACGTACTCGAGCTCGGGGTGGACGGCCACCGCGAGGTTGGCGGGCAGCGTCCAGGGGGTGGTCGTCCAGATGACGACGGCGAGCGGGTGCGCGGGGGCGAGGCCCTTGGCGGCCGCGGCGGCGGGAGGGACGTCGAAGGCGACCCAGATGGAGGGCGAGCGCTTCTCCTTGTACTCGATCTCCGCCTCGGCGAGCGCGGTCTGGCAAGGGATGGACCAGTAGACGGGCTTCTTGGAGCGGTAGACGAGGCCCTGCTCGACGAAGCCGGCGAAGGTCCGGAGGATCTCCGCCTCGTAGGCGGGATCCATCGTCCGGTACTCGGACTTCCAGTCGGCGAGGATGCCGAGGCGGCGGAACTGCGCGCGCTGCTTCTCGATGTAGGCGGCGGAGAACTCGGCGCAGGCCTTGCGGACGCCGAGGGCGTCGAGGGACTTCCCCTGGGCCTGGAGCTCCTTCATCACCTTGTGCTCGATGGGCAGGCCGTGGCAGTCCCAGCCCGGGACGTAGGGCGTGCGGAAGCCGCGCATCGACTTGTACCGGAGGATCGAGTCCTTGAGCAGCTTGTTGAGGGCGGTGCCGATGTGGACGTCGCCGTTGGTGAAGGGAGGGCCGTCGTGCAGGACGAAGGCGGGGCCGGCGGCGTTGCGCTCCTGGATGCGGTCGTAGAGCCGGAGGGTCTCCCAGTGGGCGAGGCGGCCGGGCTCGCGGGCGGCCAGGCCGGCCTTCATCGGGAAGTCGGTGACCGGCAGGTTGAGGGTGTCTTTGGGCTCCACGGGAGGGGGGCGGGCGGTCGCCGGGGGGCGGACGCGGGCGCGGTTTCCGCCCGGGACGGGCGGGGCGGCGAGGTTGGAGAGGGGGGCGAGGGTGTCAACCCCGCCCGCCGCGCGGTTGACAGGCGGGCCGCGCGCGGGTTGGGATGGGCGCATGGAGAACCTCCGTCCCAAGCTCGTCACCAAGACCGGCGCCGCCATCGACGTGGCGGTGACCGCCCTGTTCTTCGTCTGGATGACCGGGATCCTCAAGAAGCACGTGCCCTGGGAGGAGGCCGGTCCCGACGCCGTCCTGCTCGGCGCCGCCTACTGCTCGCTCTGCCTCTCCGGCGTCCTCTGGCTCGCCCTCTCGCTCTTCCGCGTGACGCTGGTCGACCAGATCTTCCAGCGCAACGCGCGCCCGCCGCAGGCGCGCTGAGCCCTCAGCGGGCGTCGCCCAGCGCGGACTCGACCTCGCGGGCCAGCCCCTCGGCGGCCTGGCGGTCGAGCAGGTAGCCGGCCCACAGCCGGTCGAGCGCCTCGGGCTCGGCCGACGGGTAGGCCTCGAGCCAGGCGCCGAGCGAGCGCCACGCGTTGTGGGCGACCGGGTTCTGGCGGAGGATGTCGCGCCGGAGCGCGGACAGGCGCGCCGCCATGGCGTCGCGCACGCCCGGAAGCTGGCGCAACCGGACGGCCTCGGCCGGCGTGAGCAGGCGGTCGCCCTTGCCGTCGGGGTCGTGGACGAAGCGCGCGAGGCCGTCGAGGGCGGCGATCGACTCGCGCATGCCGAGCGAGACGGGCGGGCGGGCGTCGAGGAGCTGCTGGCGCGCCGCGAGCCACCAGGCCGCGGGGTCCGCGTCCAGGCGCGCGAGGATCGGCTCCGCGGGCTCGCCCCGCCCCGCCCCGGCGAGGACGGCGGCGTAGCCCTCGGCGCCCAGGGCCCGGCGAAGCGCGCGGCCGAGAAGCAAGGCCTCGTGCGGCGGCGCCTTGCCGGCCAGCGCGTCGGCGAGCGCGGCGGGCGGGCCGGCGGCGGCCCGGCGATACCAGAGGTCCGTCATGGCGGGACGCAGGTGGGCGACCGTCTCGGCGGCGAGCGCGGCCGGGGCCCAGGGCGCGGGGTCGCGGGTCGGGCGGCCTCCGGCCACGGACGCCGCCGCGAGCCAGGCGCGCGCGGCCGCCTCGCCGGCGCGCAGGGGCGCCTGCTCGGGCGAGCCGAGGCGGACGGCCACGAGCACGTGGCCGCCGGAGACGCCGACCGCGAGGTCGGCGAGGCCGGGCACGTCGGCCACCTCGATGCGCGGCTTGGCGACGGGAGGAGCGCCGAGGCCGGCGGTGTTGCGGAGATGGACCTCCAGGGCCTCGGCGTGGTCGGCCACGAAGCGCTTGGCGGCGACGGAGGTCGAGACGACGGTCGCGAGCGTCGTCTCCTGGACGGTGACCGCCGGCGCGGGCGGCGCGGGCGCCTCCTCGGCGGCGGCGAGGGAGGCGGCGAGCAGCAGGAGCCAGGCGGCGCCGCGGGGCATCAGCCGGCGAAGAAGTCCTCGTCAAGCTCGCGCGTCTCGCCGGCGGGCACGTGGACCGGCTCGCCGAGCGGCGCCTTGTCGTTCTTCCAAACCTGCACGGTGGCGCCGGCCGAGGCGTCGGGCGAGCGCCAGAGCCAACGGCCGATGGCGAGGAACTGCATGGGCACGCCGGCGTCCTCGGAAAGGCCGGGGCCGGAACCGCGCACGAAGGGCTTGTTGCCGATGCCGATCATCAGGTTGACGATCAGGCAGGTGCCGGTCGCGTCGTCCTCGGAGGCGACGACCGTCCGCGCCACGGGGGCGGGCTCGGGTTCCGGAGCGACCTCGGGCTGAGGCTCGGGTTCAGGCGCCGATTCCTCGGCCCCGGGCTCCGACGCCAAGGGCTCGGGCACAGGCTCCGCACCCATCTCCTCCGAATCCTCGTCCTCCTCCTGCTCCTCCGCCTCCTCCGTCTCCTCCGCCTCCTCCGTATCCTTCATTTCCTCCTCCTCATCCTCCACCTCAACCACCTCCCCATCGGCCTCCGGCTCCGCGTCGCGGTCGGCGACGTCGGTGGCGGGAGCGGAGGCCTCAGAGGGGTTTGACGGAAGGGCGTCGACCTTGGCGGCGAGCGCGTCGAGGGCGCCGCGTCCGGCGGCGAGGTCCTCGGTGAGCCGCTCGAGACGGGACTGGAGCGCCTGATGGTCGGCGGCGGCGCGGGCGCGGGTCTCGGCGAGATGGGTGCGCAGCTGGGCGAGGTCGGCGGTCGCGGCGTCGGCCGCGGCCTTGGCGGGCCCGCCAAGCTCGGCCTGGTCGAGCGCGGCCTCGGCGTCGGCGGCGGCGGCGCGGGCGACATTGGCGGCGTCCTGCACCTGGGAGCGCAGCTCCTCGATGCCCTCGGCGGTGGCGGCGACCTGCGCGCGGAGCGCGGCGAGCTCGGAGGAGGCCTTGCGGGCGACGGCCTCGGCGGCGGCCTCGCCGGCCTTCTTGCCCGCGACCTCGGCGTCGAGCGAGCGGCGGTTGGCGGCCTCGAGCGAGGCGCGGACGTCGTCGCGCACGCGGTCGATCTCCTCTGCCAGGGCGGAGCGGAGGCGGGCCTGCTCGGCGAGGCGGCGCTTGCCGCCGGCGTCCTCGCGGAGGACGGGGACGACGACGATGAGGGCGGCGGCGAGGATCCCGAGGACGGCGAGGGCGGCCTGGAAGCCGTCGCGCGGATCGAGCCCGAGGCTCAGGATCCCGACGACGACCAGGGCGTCCGCGGCGACCAGGAACCACTTCTCCTTCAGGAGCTGTTCGAGTTGTTTCATGGTGCTTGGGGTGAGCGGCGGTCTGGGCCGCAGGATGCCGCGGACGCGCGCGGGGACAAGCCCCATTCCGCCCCGGGCCCGCTCAGCGGGGGCGCTCGACGAACCCGACCTTGCGGTGGACCTTGGAGAGCGTCCGGTAGGCGGCGCGCTGGGCGCCCTCGGCGCCGGCCTTGAGCACGCGGTCGAGCTCGGCCCGGTCGGCCGAGAAGGTGCGGAAACGCTCGCGCACGGGGGCGAGGGTCGCGTCGACGGCGTCGGCCACGGCGCGCTTGAAATCGCCGTAGCCCTTGCCGCGGAACTCGTCCTCGAGGACGGCCACGGGGCGGCCCGAGCAGGCGGAGAGGATCTGGAGCAGGTTGGAGATGCCGGGCTTGTCGGCCGCGGCGCGGACCTCGGCGCCGGAGTCGGTCACGGCGGACCCGAGCTTGCGGCGGATCTCGTCGGCCGTGTCCGTGATGAAGAGCGTGGCCGCGGCGTTGGGGTCGGACTTCGACATCTTGGCGGCCGGGTCCTGCAGCGACATGAT
>CAIPVK010000274.1 GCA_903868455.1 uncultured Opitutia bacterium | reverse complement strand
GCGGGCCATGAGGTCGAGGGCGTTCGCAGGCGTCAGCCCCTCGGGGTGGAGGGCCACGCGCAAGGCGGGGTTGATCGCCCCGAGCGCCTCGGCGGCCGAGACGGTCTTGGGAAGGCCCAGCGAGTCGAAGCCGTGCAGGATCTGCCGATGGAGGTTGGAGAGCTCCACCGTGTCGGGGTCGGCGATGCCGAGCGTGCCCACGCCGGCCGCCGCGAGATAGAGCGCCACGGGGCTCCCGAGGCCGCCGGCGCCGACGATCAGGACGCTCGCGCCGGCGAGCGCGCGCTGCCCGGCCTCGCCGAAGCCGGGCAACCGCATCTGCCGTCCGTAGAGCTCGCGAAAGTCCGCGTTCACGAACCTATCAGAACGCAGGGGGACGGAAGGGCAAGCGTCACGGAGTGGGGATGGGGGATTAGGGGGCTAGGGGGATGGAGGGATGCAGGGATTGAAGGGATGAAAAGATGAAGGGATGAAGGAGGGTTGGAATAAGGATTCGGAGGAGGCGGAGGATGACGAGGAGCCGGACGATGAGGAGGACCCACTACCGGGGCCGCAGGCCCCTCCGCTAGCCCGCTAGGACCGCTGGGGTAGATTTCAGATGAAAGATTTCAAAGTAAAGAAAAGCACAGGTGACGCCAATGAAGCCAAAGCGGCCTAAGAGAGGCTCTAAGTGGCTAAAAGTGGCAACGAGCGCAGCGAGTTCTCTCCCGCTAATACCGCTAGCACCGCTAGTACCGCCAATCCGCTGATCAAACTGCTGCCACCGCTGCTACCGCTGGAACGGCTGGGACGCACCCACTCCTCGCCCCCCACTCCCCGCTCCTCCGCCTCCTCCGTCTCCTCCGCCTCCTCGTCATCCTCGTCATCACCCCCTTTCCCCTTCTTGCCTTCCGACCTTCCCTCCCCTTGAGTCGGAAGTCCGTCCCCACCCCAGGACTCCCTTGCCCTTCCGTCTCGCCCACCTCGCGCTCGCGTTGCTCCTTGGCATCGGGGCGGCCCGCCTCGACGCCCACGCCAACTGGCGCCCCGCCTCCCTCGAGGCCGGCGTCGCCGGCGACCGCCTCTGGGTCGAGCTCCGCTTCGACCTCCCGGCCTACGCACTGGGTCTCCCGCCCGACGAGGCCAAGGAGGCCGAGATGGAGCGGGCGATGGCCGACGACGCGCGCCTGGGCGAGGTCCTCTCCAACCTCGGCGCCACCCTGCCCCGCCTCGTCACGGTCGAGGTCGACGGACGGCGCCTGCCGCTCCGACTCGTGGAACGGCCCGTCCTCGCCGATTTCCGCCCGCTCCCCCGCGAGGACGACGGCCAACTCGCCCACCCGATGCTGGCGCTCGTCCGCTTCGACACCAAGGCCCCCGCCGGCGCCAACGCCTGCCGCGTCCGCCTCGACGCCCTGCTCGGCCCGGCCGTCGCCCGGCTGCGGCTCGCCCCCGACCGCCTCGAGTTTGTCTCGACCGGCCCCGGCGACTGGTCCGACGAGGTCCCCTTCGTCGGCCCGCCCCGCTCCGGCCTCGCCACGGCGATCGACTTCGGTCGACGGGGCTTCGGCCATGTCATCCCCGACGGCTGGGACCACGCCCTCTTCATGCTCACCCTCCTGCTCGGCGCCGGCACCGTGCGGGCCGCCCTCGGCAGGTCGCTCGCCTTCACCCTCGGCCACAGCGCGACGCTCGCCCTCGTCTGGACCGGCCTCCTCGCCTCGCCCGGCCCCTGGATCGAGGTCGCCATCGCGGCATCCATCGCCCTCGCCGCCGTCATCGCCTGGAACCCCGCCCGCACGCCGCTCCTGCCCTCGCTCGGCATCGCCCTCACCTTCGGCCTCCTGCACGGGCTCGGCTTCGCCGCCGCCGCGCGGATGCCGACGGACGACGGGCTGGCGGTCGTGCACGGCCTCCTCGGCTTCAACCTCGGCGTCGAGACGGCGCAGCTGCTCATCCTCGCCGCGGCGGGCGCGGCCCTGGCCCTCGGCGCCGGCAAACCGTGGCACGAGGTGCGCGTGCGTCGGCCCGCCGTGGCGCTCTGCCTCGCCGGAGGCCTCTGGCTGCTGGCCGAGCGCGTGTGAGCCTTCGAGGGCAGCCGGGGAAGTTGAGAATCGAAAAGAATTAAAATTTAAGAAAGGGAATCAAACAGGGACAAAGTCCCGACGACTCCTCGCCTCCTTTAATTCTTAATTCCACCTCTCTTCGTTCTTCGCCCCTCCTTTTTTAATTCTTAATTCCTAATTCTTAATTTCCGCCCCTCTTCCTCCGCCTCCTCCCCATCCTCCGCCTCCTCCGCCTCCTCCCCATCCTCCGCCTCCTCGTCCTCTCCTTTTTTATTCCCCTTATCTCCCTCCCCCCTTCACTCCCACCGTGCCCAACTACCTCGGCATCGACTACGGCGAGAAGCGCGTCGGCCTGAGCCACGGCGACGAGCTCGGCTTCGCCTTCGCGCTCGAGGCCGCGACCGAAACCGACCCCGAGGCCCGCTTCGCCCGCATCGGCGCCGAGATCGCCCGGAGACGCGTCGCCGCGATCGTCGTGGGGTACCCGCTCCGGATGGACGGCTCCCGCAGCAAGACCACCGACGCCGTCGACGCCTTCGCCGACGAGCTCGCGCGGCGCTTCGGGCTGCCCGTGCACAAATGGGACGAGACCCTCTCGAGCGCCGCGGCCGAGGAGGCGCTCGGCCGGCGCAAGCCGCGCTCCCCGCAGGAGCGCCGCGCCCAGGCCCGCACGGGCGAGCTCGATTCCAAGTCCGCCCAGATCATCCTCCAGGGCTTCCTCGACCGGCACCACGGCGCCGGCCTCCTCCCGCCCGACGACCCCGATGCCTAAGGACCGTCCCGTCCCCCCGCCCGAGCGCTTCCTCGCCGTCGTCGCCTACGAGGGCACGGACTTCGCCGGCTGGCAGGTCCAGCCCAACGG
>CAIPVK010000273.1 GCA_903868455.1 uncultured Opitutia bacterium | reverse complement strand
GCTGCGCTGGGGCCTCGTCGTTCCAAGGCCGGGCCGCCCGCCCGAGCCCGGCACCGGCCACGTCAACGCCCGCGCCGAGACCGTCGCGACCCTTCCCGCCTTCCGCGACTCGGCCCGCTCGCGCCGCTGCCTCGTGCCGGTCGACGGCTTCTACGAGTGGCGCAACGACGGCCAGGTCGCCGTGCCCTTCTACTTCGAGCGCGCCGACGGCGGGCCGCTCGCCATGGCCGGCCTCTGGGCCGCGCACCTGGGCCCCGACGGCTCCCTTGTCCCGACCGTCTGCCTCGTCACCACGACGCCCAACCGCGACATGTCGCCCATCCATGGTCGCATGCCCGTGCTCCTGGAGGAGGCCGATTGGCAGGCGTGGATCGCCGAGCGTCCGCTCGACCCGGCGACGCTCGCCCGGCTGACGCGCCCCGCGCCCGACGGCTCCCTGCGGCTCCGCCGCGTCGGCGCCGAAGTCAACCGCGCGGCGACCGACCATCCCGGCCTCATCACACCCGCCGCACCGGAGTCGCTGCAGGGGGACTTCCTGGCGGAGTTGGGGTGAAGGGATTTAAGAGATGAAGGGATTTAAGGGATGAAATGAGAAAGGGATGAACGATTTAAGGGATAAAGGGTGGTCGGGAAAGAGCCGGCGGGCTCAAGGACAAGCACCCTTCCACGATGACCTACTTAACCCTTCTCTCCCTCGCTCTATCGTCTTTTCATCCCTTCATCCCTTCAATCCCTTCCTCCCCCTCCCATGCCCTCCCCCCTCGCCCAGCCCAAGGTCGTCGACAAGCCTTGGGGTCGTGAAATCTGGTACGCCGACCAGAAGGCCTACGCCGGCAAGATCCTCGAGGTCTCGGCGGGCAAGCGCCTGAGCCTCCAGTATCATGAGCGGAAGACCGAGACGCTCTACCTGCTCTCCGGCCAAGTCCGGCTGACGTTCCGTCCGCTCGCCGAGGGCGAGACCCACGCCACCGCGCCGGTCGGCGCCGAGCATGTCCATGATTGGAAGCCGGGGCAGCTCATCCACATCCCCGTGCGCACCATCCATCGCTTCGAGGCGGTGGTGGATAGCGTCCTGCTCGAGGTGTCGACGCCCGACCTGACGGATGTCGTCCGTCTCCAGGACGACTACGCGCGCCCCGCGCGCGACTAACCCTCGCCCCCATTCTCCCCGGTAGGGTCGCCTCACCGAGGCGCCCCCTCACCCTTTTCCTCATTTCATCCCTTAAATCCCTTCATCCCTTCATCCCTCCTCCGCCTCCTCGTAGTCCTCGTCATCCTCCTCTCGGTAAATTGGTGCGGGTAACCAGATTCGAACTGGTGTCACCACTTTGGAAGAGTGGGGTCCTACCGCTGAACGATACCCGCGTGCCGGACAGCCCTAGGTTCGCCCACCCGCCCGCCGGGGTCAAGCGGCCGTTGCGTCGCCGGCGTCACCTCCGCCGACGTTCCCCTTTGATTTCCCGACCGGTTCGGGCATCACTTCCTTCGTGGCCAAGCCTTCCGCATCCCCCGAGGTCCTCCTTTTCGCCGCCCCCACGGTGAACGCCGACCTGCGCTGGTTCTCGCGCTTCAAGGCGGGCGATCCCTTCCCCGCGTTCTCCTGCAAGGGGCGCAAGGTCGGCATCCTTCCCTTGCTCGAGGTCGGCCGCGCCAAGGTCGAGTCGGACTTCGACGAGGTCCTGAACCTCACCGAGCTGATCCGCGCCGCGCGCCTCCGCGACCCCAAGGCCGGCGTCGCCGAGGTCATCGTCGCGGCCGCCAAGGCCCGCGGCATCCGCCGCTTCGTCGTCCCCCATGACTTCCCCGCCGGCCTCTGGGAGCGCCTGCGCGAGCTCGGCCTCCGGCTCGAGCTCCCCGGCAAGGGGCGCGATGAGCGCGCCTCGCCCCAGGTCTTCCCGCAGCGCGCGATCAAGGCCAAGGCCGACGCCGAGGGCATCGCCGCCGGCAACCGCGGCTCGTCCGCCGCCTTCCGCGCCGTCGAGCGCATCCTCCGCGAATCCGTCATCAAGGGTCGCTGGGTCCGCTGGAAGGGCAGGGTGCTCACCGCCGAGGATCTCCACGCCGCCGCCCACGCCGCCGTGCTCGAGGCCGGTTGCATGAACGACCACGGCCTCATCATCGCCCCCGGCGACCAGGCCGTCGACTGCCACGCCGCCGGCACGGGTCCCGTTCCCGCGCACGAGCCCATCGTGGTCGACATCTACCCGCGCCACCTCGCGACCGGACTCTACGGCGACATGACGCGCACCTACGTCAAGGGCCGCGCCAACGACGCGCGCCGCCGCATGATCGCCACCGTCAAGGCCGCGCACGCCGCCGCGCTCAAGGCCCTTCGCGCCGGCGTCACCGGCGCCCAGGTCTACGCCGCCGCCGCCGACCTCATCAAGGCGCGCGGCTACGCGACCGGCCTCAAGGGCGGCGTCTACACCGGCTTCTTCCACGGGCTCGGCCACGGCCTCGGCTTCGACGTCCACGAGGCGCCCTCGCTCTCGCCCGCCGCCCACCAGCCGCTCGAGCCGGGCCATGTCGTGACCATCGAGCCCGGGCTCTATTATCCCGGTCTTGGCGGCTGCCGCATCGAGGACGTCGCGCTCGTCACCAAGACCGGGCACCGCCTCCTCTCCCGCCACCCCTATCGCTGGGAGATTCCCTGAGATGGCGCGCGCGCGCGGCAGGGCCGGATCCCACACGACGCTCATCGAGGCCGCCGTGCCCGTGGTCGCCGCGCTCGAGCCGCTCGGCCGCGTCTCGCGCGGGATGATAGAGGCGGGAATCGGCGCCCGCGGGCACGCCGTCAAGGTCGTCGCCCTCGCCGGCTGCCTCCGCGTCACCGTCGTCTCCAAGGGCTCGCGCCAGGAGCTGCATGTCTACGGCGTCACGCCGGCCCAGGCCGCCGCCGCGCTCGCCGGACCGGCCTTCCGCTCCTACAAGCTAAACCTGCCGTCATGAGCGACGAGCCCTTGCGCGAGGTCACGCCCGCGGATTGGGCCGACGCCGGCGACGGGTGGACGCACCTCCCCTATCTCGCGAGCTGGGGCGGGCGCGGCCTGCCGCGTTCATGGGAAGGCGCCCTTCCGGGCCGCCACGCCGCCGTCCTCGAGAGCGGTCCGACCGGTCGTCACACCTTGTTGGTCCCGGACGCCGAGGCCTGGAGCTTCCCGGCCGCGGGCGCCGGCGTCCATCACGGCGCCCACGGCTCCGCCCCTCTCGCCACCGACGACCCCCTCGCGTGGCTCGACGCCTGGGCGCGCGAGCATCGCGCGCCGCGTCTCGCCGGTTGGCCCGCGTTCCAGGGCGGCCTCCTCGCCGCGCTCGGCTACGAGCTCGCCTCGCGCCTCGAGCCGGTCGCCGCGCCGCCCGCCGACCCCGCCCTGCCGATCGCCGTCTTCCTGCGGGCGGACGAGGCGCTCGTCCACGACCGCGTCACCGGCGAGCTCACCGCCGTCGTCCTTTGCCGCGCCGCCGACCCGCGCGCCAACGCCTGGGAGGCCGCCCGGATCCGCGCGCGCCGCCTCGTCCGGCTCTGGGACCTCGCCTGCGCGCGTCCCGCGCCGG
>CAIPVK010000272.1 GCA_903868455.1 uncultured Opitutia bacterium | reverse complement strand
CGGCAACGCCGTCCACACCGCGCTCTCCTTCGACCTCGTGGGCGAGGACGTCCTCATCACCGGCGCCGGCCCCATCGGCATCATGGCCATCGCCATCGCCAAGGCCGCGGGCGCCCGCAAGGTCGTCATCACCGACG
Source organism: uncultured Opitutia bacterium (assembly GCA_903868455.1). GTDB lineage: Bacteria > Verrucomicrobiota > Verrucomicrobiia > Opitutales > UBA953 > UBA8828. The sequence continues at coordinate 2,138 of CAIPVK010000272.1, read as the reverse complement.
TCAATCCCTGGCGCCTCGAGCTCGCGCGCAGGCTCGGGCCCACCGCCGCGGTCGACGTCTCCCGGCAGGACCTCGCGCAGGTGCAGCGCGACCTCGGCATGACGGAGGGCTTCGACGTCGCCATGGAGATGTCCGGCAACGCCCGCGCCCTCGGCACCATCCTCGACAACATGGCCTGCGGCGGCCGCGTCGCCCTTCTCGGCATCATCCCCGGCACCGCCGCCATCGACTGGAACAAGGTCATCTTCAAGTGCCTCCACCTGAAGGGCATCTACGGCCGCGAGATGTACGAGACCTGGTACAAGATGATCGCGCTCGTCCAGTCGGGCATGGACATCACCCCCGTCATCACCCACCGCCTGCCCTACGAGGGCTTCGAGGACGGCTTCAAGGCCATGCTCTCCGGCCAGTCCGGCAAGGTCGTCCTCGACTGGTCCAAGATCTGACCCGCCCCATGTACGACGACCTCAAGCCCCTGCTCGACGCCAAGCTCGCGGACATCCGAGCCGCCGGGCTCTTCAAGCAGGAGCGCCTCATCGCCGGCGCCCAGGGCGCGCGCGTCACGCTCAAGGACGGCCGGACCGTCGTCAACCTCTGCGCCAACAACTACCTGGGGCTCGCCGACGACCCGCGCGTGAAGGCCGCGGCCGCCAAGGCGCTCGACCAGTGGGGCTACGGCATGGCCTCGGTGCGCTTCATCTGCGGCACCCAGTCCCTCCATCGCCGGCTCGAGGAGGCGATCAGCGAGTTCCTCGGCACGGAGGACACCATCCTCTACTCCTCGTGCTGGGACGCCAACGGCGGCCTCTTCGAGACCGTGCTCGGGCCCGAGGACGCCATCGTCTCCGACGCCCTCAACCACGCCTCCATCATCGACGGCGTCCGCCTCTGCAAGGCCCAGCGCTTCCGCTACGCCACCAACGACCTCGCCGACCTCGAGGCGAAGCTGACCGAGGCCAAGGGCGCGCGCCTGCGCATGATCGCGACCGACGGCGTGTTCTCGATGGACGGCTTCATCGCGCCCATGCGCGAGATCTGCGACCTGGCGGACAAGCATCGCGCCATCGTCATGATGGACGACTCCCACGCCGTCGGCTTCCTCGGCAAGCGCGGCCGGGGCACGCACGAGCACGCCGGCTGCATGGGCCGCGTCGACATCCTCACCGGCACCCTCGGCAAGGCCCTCGGCGGCGCCTCCGGCGGCTACACCTCGGGCAAGAGGGAGCTCATCGAGGTCCTGCGCCAGCACTCCCGCCCCTACCTCTTCTCCAACTCCCTCCCGCCGCCCCTCGTGGCCGGCGCCCTCGAGGTCCTGCGGATCCTCTCCGAGTCCACCGAGCTGCGCGACCGGCTGATGGCCAACGCCGCCTACTGGCGCAAGGGCCTGACCGAGCTCGGCTTCACCCTGCAGCCCGGCGAGCACCCCATCGTGCCCGTGATGCTCGGCGACGCCGTGCTCGCCCAGCGGTTCGCCGCCCGCCTCCTGGAGCTCGGCGTCTACGCCGTCGGCTTCTTCTACCCCGTCGTCCCCAAGGAGAAGGCGCGCATCCGCACCCAGATGAACGCCGCCCTCACGCGCGAGGACCTCGACAAGGGCCTCGCCGCCTTCGCCCAGGCCAAGAGGGAGCTGATGCCCTGAGATGGACGACCGCGTCCGCCGCCTCGAGGAGCAGCTCGCCCACCTGCAGCGGCACGTCGAGCAGCAGGACCGCGCCATGCTCGAGCTGACCCGCGAGTCCGACCGCCTCCGGCAGCGCCTCGAGCGCCTGGAGTCGAAGCCAGCGTCCGACGGCGACACCTCGGCCGGCTCGCCCGCCGACGAGCGTCCGCCGCATTGGTGAGGCCATGTGCGGCCGGGTGACGCAGTTCGACCGGCACGCCGAGATCCCGCGGCGCCTCGGCCTCCGCGCGCCCGAGGCCCCGCCCCGGTACAACCTCGCGCCCACCCAGCCTCTCGCGACCGTGCGGCGGGTCGATGGCGCCCTGCGTTGCGAGCTGCTGCGCTGGGGCCTCGTCGTTCCAAGGCCGGGCCGCCCGCCCGAGCCCGGCACCGGCCACGTCAACGCCCGCGCCGAGACCGTCGCGACCCTTCCCGCCTTCCGCGACTCGGCCCGCTCGCGCCGCTGCCTCGTGCCGGT
>CAIPVK010000271.1 GCA_903868455.1 uncultured Opitutia bacterium | reverse complement strand
GTGACGCTCAAGCGGACGATGGAGTTGGCGATCGGACCCTGAGGGTGCAGGACGTCAGACGCTAGACGCTAGATGGCAGACGATGGAGGCCAGGTGTCAGACGTTAGACGCCAGATATCAGACGATGGATGCCAGACATAGGACTTTGGGCGCCAGGCATCAGATGGTAGATTGTGGAGGATAAATCTCGGACGTCGGATGTCGGTCCCCGGGCGATGCGCGCCTCATGGAGGGGCTTGCGAGGGAATCTTCAGTCGCCGCGGAATGAACCCGTGTTTTCTAGGATCTAGCGTCTGGCGTCTGACAACTGCTTTCACACCTCTTCCACCCCCGCGCTCGCCGCCGCCCGCACCGCCGCGCCTTCCGGCAGGCCGGGCTCGGCCAGCGCCGCGAAGGCGATCATCGCCGCGTTGTCGCCGCAGTGCCGCGGCTCGGCGATGAGCAGCGGCAGGCCGCGGCGCGAGGCGACGGCGGCGAGCCTCGCCCGCAGCGCGCGGTTGTTGGCGACGCCGCCCGAGAGGCCGACCGAGCGGCAGCGGTGGTGGTCGAGCGCGGCCGCGAGCTTCGACTCGAGCTGGGCGACGACGGCCTCCTGGTAGCCGGCGCAGAGGTCGGGCAGGGCGGCCTCGACCTCGGCGGGAGCCAGTTTCTCGACCTGGTAGCGCAACGCCGTCTTCAGCCCCGAGAAGCTCAGCCGCGGGTCGGCGCGCTCGGGGATGCCGCGCGGGAAGGCGAAGCGCGACGCGTCGCCTCCCGCGGCCAGCTGCTCGACGCGCGCGCCGCCAGGGTAGGGCAGGCCGAGGAGCTTGGCCCCCTTGTCGAGCGCCTCGCCCGCGGCGTCGTCGACGGTCCGCGCCACCACCGTCATGCGCAGGTCCTCGTCCAGCCGCACCACCAGGGTGTTGCCTCCGGAGACGACCAGGCCGAGGTGGGGGAGCAGCCGGGCGCGGGCCTCGGCGAAGCCCGCCGGGTCGGCGGCGTGGAGGGCGAGGAAGGGCGAGTGGACGTGGGCGCGGAGGTGGTTCACCCCGACGAGCCGCGCCCCGTGCGCGAGGGCGAGCGCGCGCGCGAAGGCCAGCCCGAGCGAGAGGCAGGGCAGGAGGCCGGGGCCGCGCGTCACGGCGACGGTCTCCGGCGGGGAGGCCTCGAGGTCGGACGCCAGCTCGGCCAGCAGCAAGGGCAGGGCGGCGAGGTGCTCGCGGCTGGCGAGGTCGGGCACGACCCCGCCGTGGCGGGCGTGCAGGTCGACCTGGCTGGCGACGAGCTCGCGGACGATCCCGCGCGCCGGGTCCAGCAGGGCCAGCGCCGACTCGTCGCAGGAGCTCTCGACCGCGAGGATCACGCCCGCAGGGTTGCCGCGCCGGCTCCCGCCGTCCAGCGGGAATCGGCGGTTTCCGCTGGCGCGTCCCGCGTCCGCCGCCAGCGTCTCCCCATGGCGCCCCGCGAGACCCTCCTCGCCGAGCTTCGCCGCCGCGCGGCGGGGGGCGTCCTGCGTTTCGACGCCTTCGTCGAGGTCGCGCTCTTCCATCCCGGCGCCGGCTACTACGCCGCCGACCGCGTCCGGGTCGGTCGCCGCGCCGACGCCGACTTCACCACCGCCGCCGCCCTCGGGCCGGTTTTCGGCGAGCTCCTCGCCGAGGCCGCCGCCGGCATCCTCGGCGACCTCTCCGGCCACACCTTGGTCGAGGTGGGCGCCGAGCCCGGTCCCTCGCCCCTCGCCGGCGTCGCCTCGCGCTTCGCCGCCCATGGAACCCTGCGTCTCGGCGACCCGCTCGACCTCCGAGGCCCCTGCGTGCTCGTCGCCAACGAGCTCCTGGACGCCCAGCCTTTCCGCCGTCTCCGTTACCTCGACGGGCGCTGGGTCGACCTCGGGGTGCGGATCCTCGACGACGGCTCGCTCGCCGAGGCCGTCCACGGCGAGCCCGCCGATGCCGAGGGCCGGGACTTGGTCGCGGCCTTGCCCTCCCCTTGGCACGAGGGCGCGACCCTCGATATCGCGCTCTCGGCCGAGACGCTCCTCGCGCGTTTGCTGGCCGGCCCCTGGACCGGCGCCGCGATCCTGCTCGACTATGGCAAGCCGCTCCCGGAGCTGCTCGCGGGTTCCCCGGCCGGCACCGCCCGCGCCTACCGCGCGCACC
>CAIPVK010000270.1 GCA_903868455.1 uncultured Opitutia bacterium | reverse complement strand
CGTGACGACCGTCGCCCGCGGCAGGAGCTCGCGGCGCAGCGCCTCGACGGCATCCTCGCGGAGCAGTCGCGCGCCGCTCGAGGCGACCATCACGGGGTCGGCGACCAAAGGCAGGGCGGGTCGGACGGCGAGCTCCCGCGCCACCGCGCGGATGATGTCGGCGTCAAACAACATCCCCGTCTTGGCGGCGCCGACCGGGTAGTAGGCCAGAACCTGGCGAATCTGTCCTGCCACCATCTCCGCCGGGGCGGCGTGGACGGCGCTCACGCCGTCCGGGTTCTGGGCGGTCAGGCAGGTGATCGCCGTCGTGCCGAAGGCCCCGAGCGCGGCGAAGGTCAGCAGGTCGGCCTGGATGCCGGCCCCGCCGCCGGAGTCGGAGCCGGCGATGCTGAGGGCGATGGGGAGGGGGGGGCGGGGCGCGGGGAGCGAGGAGTGGGGCACGGGGAGCGGGGGGACTAGGGTATGGGCCTTTGGGTTCTAACAACCTTTGCCGAGCACCCACGGGAGGCAAGGCCCGGCCCTCCGGTCCTCCGCTTCCTCCGAATCCTCCGCCTCCTCCGAATCCTTCGCCTCCTCGTGATCCCCTTCCTCCCCACTCCCCACACCCCGCTCCCCGCACCTCGCTCCCCTCAGTCTCCCCTTTCGCTTTGACAGGGCACGGCGGGGGGGGCTTGCTGGTCGGACGGCGTCCCCCAACCGGTGGACGCCTGTTCACATCCCCCTTCTCACACCCAACATGGCCAAGACCCCCACCAAGAAGTCCACCTCCGGCAAGTCCTCCAAGTACGTCTACACTTGGGGCGCCGGCAAAGCCGACGGCGACGGCACGATGAAGGCGCTGCTCGGCGGCAAGGGCGCCAACCTCGCCGAGATGACCCGCATCGGCCTGCCCGTGCCTCCGGGCTTCACCATCACCACCGAGGTCTGCACCTATTACTACGCCAATAAGCGCACCTACCCCGCGGCCCTGCAGGCCCAGATGGAGGCCGGCGTCGCCAACATGGAGCGCATCATGGGCACCAAGTTCGGCGCCACCTCGGGCATGCCCCTCCTCGTGGCCGTCCGCTCGGGCGCCCGCGACTCGATGCCGGGCATGATGGACACCATCCTAAACCTCGGCCTCAACGACCAGACCGTCGTCGCGCTCGAGAAGGCCACCGGGAACGCCCGCTTCGCCTGGGACTGCTACCGCCGCTTCATCCAGATGTACGGCGACGTCGTCCTCGGCGTCCAGAAGCGCGAGGGCGAGGACCACGAGCCCTTCGAGACGGTGATCGAGGGCTTCAAGCACGAGAAGTACAAGGGCGACATCGAGGACTCCAAGCTCTCCGCCCAGGACCAGCAGGAGCTCGTCAAGCGCTTCAAGAAGCTGGTCAAGACCCGCACGGGCAAGGACTTCCCCGCCAGCCCCTGGGACCAGCTGCGCGGGGCCGCCGGCGCCGTCTTCGGCTCGTGGATGAACGACCGCGCCATCGTCTACCGCCGCAAGTACAACATCCCCGCCGAGTGGGGCACCGCCGTCAACGTGCAGGCGATGGTCTTCGGCAACACCGGATCGACCTCCGGCTCCGGCGTCGCCTTCACCCGCAACCCCGCCAACGGCGAGAACGAGTTCTTCGGCGAGTTCCTCGTCAACGCCCAGGGCGAGGACGTCGTCGCCGGCGTCCGCACGCCCGAGCCCGTGATCAAGCTCAAGGACGTCATGCCCAAGTCCTACGCCGAGCTGCTCAAGGTCCGCCAGATCCTCGAGCGCCACTTCAAGGACGTCCAGGACGTCGAGTTCACCATCCAGGACGGCAAGCTCTTCATGCTCCAGACCCGCAACGGCAAGCGCACCGCCGCCGCGGCCCTGAAGTTCGCCGCCGACATGGTGAAGGAGAAGCTGATCGACTGGGAGACCGCCGTCCTGCGCAACCCCGCCGAGCAGCTCGAGCAGCTCCTCGCCCCCATCTTCGATCCTGCGGAGGTCAAGAAGGCCACGGCCATCGCCACCGGCCTGGCCGCCGGCCCCGGCGCCGCCACCGGCCGCGTCTACTTCAACGCCGACCGCGCCGTCCAGGCCGCCGACCGCGGCGAGAAGGTCCTGCTCGTCCGCCTCGAGACCTCGCCCGAGGACCTGCGCGGCATGATCGCCGCCGAGGGCATCCTCACCGCCCGCGGCGGGGTCTCCTCCCACGCCGCCCTCGTCGCCCGCCAGATGGGCAAGGTTTGCGTCTGCGGCGCCGCCGCGGTCGAAATCGATTACGAGGCCAAGAAGACCGTCATCGCAGGTCAGTCCTTCAAGGAGGGCGATTATCTCTCCATCGACGGCACCGCCGGCACGGTCTACGCCGGCCAGATCAAGACCGCGCCCTCGGAGATCATCACCGGCCTGATCAGCGGCGACAAGGCCGCCCAGTCCACGGAGAAGTTCCGCAACTTCGTCCAGCTGATGAAGTGGTGCTCGCAGGCCACGCGCCTCGCCGTCCGCACCAACGCCGACAACCCCGAGCAGACCCGCCAGGCCCTCGCCTTCGGCGCCCAGGGTATCGGCCTCACCCGCACCGAGCACATGTTCTTCGAGGGTGACCGCATCGACGCCGTCCGCGAGATGATCCTCGCCGATTCCCCCGAGGGTCGCCAGCGCGCCCTCGCGAAAATCCTCCCCTACCAGCGCGAGGACTTCATCGGCATCTTCGAGGCGCTCAAGGGCCTGCCCGCCACCATCCGCCTGCTCGACCCCCCGCTCCACGAGTTCGTGCCCCATGACGCCAAGGCGCAGGCCGACCTCGCCAGGAAGCTGGGCATCCCCGCCGAGAAGGTCGCCGCCCGCGTCGCCGCCCTGCACGAGGCCAACCCGATGCTCGGCCATCGCGGCTGCCGCCTCGGCATCGCCTACCCCCAGATCACCGAGACCCAGGCGCGCGCCATCTTCGAGGCCGCCGCCCACGTCCAGAAGAAGGGCATCAAGGTCAAGCCCGAGGTCATGGTCCCGCTCGTCGGCTTCAAGCGCGAGCTCGACCTCCAGGTCGAGGTCATCCACCGCGTGGCCAAGGAGGTCCAGGCCGAGAAGAAGGTGAAGATCGCCTACCAGGTCGGCACGATGATCGAGGTGCCCCGCGGCGCCCTGACCGCCGACGAGATCGCCCACACCGCCGAGTTCTTCAGCTTCGG